>NZ_LR134293.1:555000-855000 GCF_900636575.1 Streptococcus canis | reverse complement strand
ATGCAATTTACTGGAAAATCAGCCCAAGACCTTGTCACTGCTACCTTTACAGGTGATAAAACATTGGTTGGTATTGACTTCAAAGAAGCTGTTGTGGATCCTGAAGATGTGGAAACCCTTCAAGACATGACCACACAAGCCATTAATGATGCTCTCACGCAAATTGATGAAGCAACTAAGAAAACATTAGGCGCTTTTGCTGGTAAATTACCATTCTAACAAACAAAACCTAGCTTGAGAACAATTTCAAGCTAGGTTTTTATGAATTAGTGCTTGTCTCTTGAGAGAGTGTCCTCTTTTGCCAGTTCCAAGCAATACGATTTTTGGTGACAATGGGGACAGGTTAGCTTTCTGGTTCGTGGTGTATGACCTGCAAGGGCAAATTCTGTACATTTTGCTTCAAATGTTTGATGACAGGAAGGACAAAGATAACAGATATTTTGGTAGTACCAGTATAAGGTTCCTAGTAAGGCTAAAAGGAATACTGGGATTAAGACATATTTCCAGATTGTCAATTGGAGAAGATAAGCTCCACCCACAAAAAGCAGAGTTTCTACTGTCAAACAGACAATTAAAGTAATAAAGCGTTTTTTCCAAGCTTTTTGATTTTTCATGCTAAGCGAAATGTCCATCAGAAAATCTAGTGACTGGGCATCTTGTTTTCTAAGCCTGTCAAGTATCTTGACAGCTATGTCAACGTGTTGCTCTTTTGCGGCCAATTCTTCCTTGGCAGTCGCAATATGATCAACCAGAAGCAATTCCAGCACCTGAGTTGCATTTTCCTCTGCTAAGACTTTGCGAATCTGCTCAATGGAAAATTCCAAATCACGCAGAAAACAGATAATGCGTAATTGGTCTAAATCAGAATCCGTATAGAGTCGCCGTCCACCTTCTGTCAATTCTGTCGGAGTCAAAATCCCACGTTGGTCATAGTATTGGACGGTTCGAATAGAAACTCCAGCTAAGTTGGCCAATTCTCCAGTCGAATAGAATTGAGACATTTCCACACCTTCTTTCTATCATTTAGTGATCAAAAGCGACTCGTGTGCACCCGATTCCCTCTTGATATACCCCTATCCTATCAAATGACCTAGCGTTACAAGCAAGCGGTAACCCTAGGGGATTTTTTTCTTTTTTAGAAATAGCAGAGCCTTTAGTCAAAAAATCCCCCTAAAGCTACGAAAGGATTATCTGTGGTTACCTCCTCTTGCTGACTGAGATATGCTTTGTTCGTATCTGTTTCTAAAAAAGCTTCATAAATACCTGCTGTCATTCTAGCATCTTCTAAGCTATTATGACCTCGACCCTTAATGCCTAAAAAGGTTGCCACTGTTTGCAGACGCAGGTTAGCAATACCATTTAAGTCTGCACTACGTCTGTCGTAAGCTTCATCAAAGAGATCAATCTGGTATTGGTCCCTTAAATCCAAGCCGTTTTCAGCTAGTATTGGCAGGTCAGATTTTTGGGCATTATAACCAATCAACGGTAACTCTCCGACAAAATCTTTGAAAGCAGCCATAACCTCTTTTACTTTTGGTGCCGCAGCAATCTTGTCAGATGTGATTCCTGTTAGGCCATTGATAAAGCTCTGTAAGGGGACATCTGTGTAAACGTAGGTGTCAAAGCTGTCAACTTCTTCATGGTTGTTATATTTGACTGCTGATACTTGAATGATATGACTAACGTCATTGACGGTGTTAAATTCTAAATCAAAGGCAATATAAGTGTCTAGGTGTTTCATGTTTTCCTCCAAAAAAGACCCTTATAGGGCCTTGCTAATTATTTAGCAAACAAGCGGGTGAAAAAGCCTTTTTTAGGGCCAACTTCAGCTTGAACCTCTTCGACTTGCAAACGTGCTTGATTGGCTTGTGCTTTAGCTTCTTCCAATTCTAATTTTAGGGTTTCTTTGTCAGCCATCGCTTTAGCAGTTAGTTGTTGCTGCTGATCCAATTGTTTATCCTTTTCAGCAATTTGCACATCTTTGACACGCATTTGCTCATCTTTTGAGGCTAGTTGGGCATCTTTGGCTTTGAGTTGTTCATATAAACGCGTGATTTCGGTATTTTTCTCATCCACCAAAATCTCTAGCAGTTCCCGTTGCTTGGTTTCTTCGCTGATAGGCTCATCATCAAAAATCGTTTTTTTGTAGATTTCTTCCAACTTAATAAGGCCACTACGTTTAACCACAGTGACACCCTTGTCATTTTTATCAAGATCTTCTTCGGGTAAAGACTTGACACGATTATTGACCGCCTGACGGCTCACTCCCAAAATGTCAGCTAGTTCACTAACTGTCTTTTCAATTGCCATATTTTCCTCTTTATTACTATCACTGAATATTCTTACTAAAAATAGTAACATAATAGGAGTATTCTGTCAATTTAGCCTAGTTTACATTACTATTAAATCGCCTGTCTTTATGCTAAAATAAGGACATGACACAATACGATACGATTATTATTGGAGGGGGGCCAGCTGGTATGATGGCTGCTATCTCCAGCAGTTATTATGGTTACAAAACTCTCTTGATTGAAAAAAACCGCCGCTTAGGCAAAAAATTAGCGGGAACCGGTGGTGGACGCTGTAATGTGACCAATAGTGGTAGCCTTGATGACCTTATGGCAGGCATTCCTGGAAATGGCCGCTTTTTATATAGTGTTTTTTCTCAGTTTGACAACCATGACATCATTGCCTTTTTCGAGGAAAACGGCGTCAAACTCAAAGAAGAAGACCATGGCCGGATGTTCCCTACCACAGATAAATCTAGGACAATCATTGATGCTCTGGAGCAAAAAATCAAGGCTCTTGGAGGACAAATCCTAACCAACACTGAAGTGGTCTCCGTTAAAAAACAAGATGACCTCTTCTACCTCAAATCTGCAGACCAGACTTTTAGCTGTCATAAATTAATCGTGACCACAGGAGGCAAATCCTATCCCTCAACAGGTTCAACAGGTTTTGGACATGATATTGCAAGGCATTTTAAATTGACAGTGACTGATTTAGAAGCTGCTGAGAGTCCTCTGTTAACTGATTTTCCTCACAAAGTCTTGCAGGGCATTTCCCTAGACGATGTTACGCTTAGTTATGGCAAACACGTCATCACACATGACTTGCTCTTCACTCACTTTGGCCTTTCAGGACCTGCAGCCCTTCGTCTTTCTTCTTTTGTGAAAGGTGGCGAAATCGCAGAGCTGGATTTTTTGCCAAAAATCTCAATCCAAGAATTGTCAGCTTATCTGAGTGATCAGCGTGATAAAAACATCAAAAATGCTCTTAAAGGCCTACTGCCTGAACGGGTGGCTGACTTTTTATCAGAAGGTTATCCCGAAAAGGTCAAACAACTCTCTCCAAAACAAGAGAAGGCATTGCTTGACAAACTCAAACACCTCCAGATACCCATTACCGGAAAAATGTCTTTGGCTAAATCTTTTGTGACCAAAGGAGGCGTGGATTTAAAAGAAATCAATCCTAAAACCTTGGAAAGCAAGAAAGTTCCTGGCCTGTATTTTGCTGGAGAAGTCTTAGATATTAATGCTCACACCGGAGGGTTTAATATCACTTCTGCCCTATGCTCCGGCTGGGTAGCAGGGAGTCTGCATTATGACTAAAAATAAGAAGCTTAAGATTATCTCTTAGGCTTTTTTGGTCACAATCACTATCAGGATTTTGCAACAACTCATAACCAGTTCATTTTTTTCCTTGCATTTCTTATGAAATATTGTATAATGGACTTATGTTTTCTTAACCGGTTCATTACTAGTTAAGAAAATCCAGAGTGCTGATAGGAACTCTGGGATTATTAATATTATAGAAGGAGAAAGCAATGGCAAAGAAATCAAAAATTGCTAAATACCAAAAGCAGCTCCAACTGATTGAACAGTACGCTGACCTCCGTCGCGAACTTAAAGCCAATGGTGACTATGAAGCACTGCGCAAATTGCCTCGTGATTCAAACCCAAACCGCTTGAAAAACCGTGACATGATTGATGGCCGTCCACACGCTTACATGCGTAAGTTTGGTGTAAGCCGTATCAATTTCCGCAACCTAGCGCACAAAGGTCAACTACCAGGAATCACTAAAGCTAGCTGGTAAGCTTACTTCACCTAAAGCAAACGATTATTTTGCAGGTAATTGTTTGACATATTAGTAATCATAGAAGCCAATTACTTATCATCATGACAATCCGGTATGCCAAGATACCGGGTTGTTTTTTTATGTCAATATAGAACGGCTATCACAAGGGGACTTTTGTCACACGGATTAGTTAATCATAAGATTGTTTATGTTTCAATGAGATTCTATGAAGTAATGGTCGCGCTATTTTAGTGTTAACACAGAAAAAGCCTACCCCTAGATAGAGCAGACTATTTTTCTATTTAAACTTAAAATACCTTTAGAACTAATTTTTATGGAACTGGTCAAAAGCTAGGCTAGGCTTAGCATTCAAGTCCAAACTAGCAAAGTGTTGCTTGTCGTATTCAACAGCAGCCGCTAGGGCAATCATGCCAGCATTATCCCCACAAAGCCGTAATGGCGGAATGACCACATCAATGTCAGTGATTTCCTCTGCTAAACGTTCACGCAAGCCCTGATTAGCGGCAACACCTCCTGCTACGACTAACATCTTAGCAGGGTATTGAGCCAAAGCTTTTTTGGTCTTAGCTAGCAAGATATCAAGAACTGCGGCTTGAAAAGAAGCGCACAAATCTTCTAAAACCAATTCTTCTCCCTTTTGCTCCGCATTGTGATGAAGGTTAATAAAAGCTGATTTAAGCCCAGAAAAGGAAAATTCCAAATGGTCTTCTTTAATCATGGCACGCGGGAAGTTATAGGTATCTTGCCCCTTATGAGCCAGTTGGTCAATGTCACGACCAGCAGGATAGGTCAATCCCATGACACGACCAACCTTATCATAAGCTTCCCCAACAGCATCATCACGTGTTTCACCGACAATGTGGTAGGCACCTGGCTCAGTGACATAAACCAATTCGGTGTGGCCTCCTGATACCAATAAGGCTAACAAAGGATAAACCAAGGGTTTTTGTTCACGCGCAGCCATGAGATGCCCTGCCATATGATTGACTGGAATCAAGGGGAGGTCATTAGCCCAGGCAAAGGCTTTGGCTGCCGCTAAACCGACTAGGAGTGCTCCAACTAGTCCAGGTCCATAGGTCACGGCAACTGCTGAAAGGTCAGATGCTTGAATGCCAGCTTCTGTCAAGGCATCCTCAAAACAGGTGGTAATCACTTCTACATGATGCCTACTAGCCACTTCTGGCACAACGCCACCAAAACGTTTATGGCTCTCAACCTGACTTGCAATGATGTTACTCAATAAAATGTTATCGTTTTTTAAAATAGCAACGCTGGTCTCGTCACAAGAACTCTCGACTGCTAAAATATACCTATCTATCATGTTTTCCTTCCCGTTTCATCACCAAGGCCGCCTCAGTAGGATTATGGTAATAAGCCTGCCTTTTGCCGACAAGTTCAAAACCAAACTTCCGATACAAGCCTTGAGCTTTACGATTTGATTCTCTTACTTCTAAAAAAATATCCCCAACCAAGTCATCCAAATGTGCCATCAATTGGGAGGCAAGACCTTGACCTTGATGGCTGGGTAAGACTGCAATATTAGTAATCTCTGTCTCCCCAATTAGATTTTGGATGGCCAAAAAGCCCACTAAATCACCTTGCTCGTAAATCATAAAATAGTCGGTCTGCTCTTGCCGCATATCTGCCAATACTTGCTCCCAAGTCCAAGGAGACCTTTCATAAGTTATTTCAAGAAGCTGATGGACAGCTTTTGCTTGTTCTTCAAGTGTTCTCATCTTAGACTCGCTTAATGTATTGGCTGTCATCACTGGCTCGATGGTTTTTCAACCAGTTTTCTTCAGCCTCTACTCGCTTGAGGTAATGAGGAACAAAGGCATCGACGTTTTCTGGTGCCAATCCTTGTCCTAAAAGACCACACTCATAGGCTGAAGGGAGCGTTGGCATGATTCTTGCTCGAGGAAACCTTGCTAGGATTTGCTCAGCAAAGGGAGTTGTCTCTCCAACGAAAGTGAGACTAGTCTCTCTTTCTAATTGATTCAAAATAACCTCTAAAGCAGCATGACCTTCTGGCAGAACCAATTCCCCTTGACGGTAATAACCTACATAAGCATTTTGGCGTCTGGCATCAATCAAGGGCACCACCAAACTATCAGGATACTGCTTGCAGGCACTTGCTGCCAAGGCATACAAACTGGAAACGCCCACTAGGTCAATCCCTAAACTGTAAGCCAGCATTTTAGCAGTCGCAACTGCCACTCGTAACCCCGTATAAGATCCAGGTCCTTTCGCTACTACAATTCGTTCCAAATCCTTGGGCTTAAGGCCAGCAGAAGTCATCAAAAAATCAATAGCAGGCATGAGGCTAATGCTATGATTTTTCTTGATATTAAGTGTCATATCCGCCAAAAGCAATTCATTCTCTAGGATGGCAAGGGAAAGGGTTTTATTTGAGGTATCAAATGCAAGTATTTTCATGTTTTGTCTTTCTAGTGCAATTTCTCTTTTCAATTATAACACAAATTAAGAGCCAGCAACAAAAAGGCATTCTTAGCAAGACTCAAACAGAGGAATAATTTCATCGAAACTTTTTACTAAAGAGCGACTTTATGGTATAATTTTAGTAATTGCACAGAATCAGGAATTAATCTACTACACAATAATGACAACATATAAAACCGTCAAAACGACACCTACTTAGCGTTTTGACCTATTTATTATTGTTTGGATAATTGATTCATAACGAAAGGACTAATAACAAAATGATTTATAAAGTTTTCTATCAAGAAACAAAAGACCAGAGCCCACGTCGCGAGAATACCAAAGCACTTTACCTTGAGATTGATGCTGCTGACGAACTTGACGGCCGTATCAAAGCACGCAAACTCGTTGAAGAACATACTGATTACAATGTCGAATTTATCGAGTTACTTTCTGACAAACACCTTGATTACGAAAAAGAAACTGGTGTTTTTGAATTAACGGAGTTTTAAAATGACAAATATCAGTTTAAAACCTAATGAAGTTGGGGTTTTTGCCATTGGTGGACTTGGGGAAATCGGAAAAAACACCTACGGTATTGAATACAAAGATGAGATTATCATCGTTGATGCTGGTATCAAATTCCCAGAAGATGACTTATTGGGAATTGACTACGTTATTCCAGACTATTCCTACATTGTTGATAATTTAGATCGTGTCAAAGCCCTCGTGATTACACACGGCCATGAGGACCACATTGGTGGGATTCCATTCCTACTCAAACAGGCTAATATCCCTGTCTATGCAGGGCCTTTAGCGCTCGCTCTTATTCGCGGCAAATTGGAAGAACATGGTCTCTGGCGTGATGCTACTGTCCATGAAATCAATCATAACACTGAGCTAACCTTCAAAAACATGAGGGTGACCTTCTTTAGGACGACTCACTCCATTCCAGAACCTCTTGGTATTGTGATTCATACCCCACAAGGAAAAATCATCTGTACAGGGGACTTTAAGTTCGACTTTACCCCAGTAGGAGACCCAGCTGACTTGCACCGTATGGCTGCGCTTGGTGAGGAAGGCGTTCTTTGCTTACTATCAGATTCAACTAATGCTGAGATACCAACCTTTACCAATTCTGAAAAAGTGGTTGGCCAATCCATTTTAAAAATCATCGAAGGCATTCATGGACGCATTATTTTCGCTTCCTTTGCTTCAAATATCTACCGCTTGCAACAAGCTGCTGAAGCTGCTGTTAAAACCGGACGTAAAATTGCTGTTTTCGGACGGTCAATGGAAAAAGCAATCGTTAACGGGATTGAACTTGGCTACATCAAGGTTCCAAAAGATACCTTTATTGAAGCAAATGAGCTAAAAAACTACCATGCCAATGAAGTATTGATCATGTGTACCGGTAGTCAAGGAGAATCAATGGCAGCGCTTGCTCGTATCGCCAACGGAACCCATCGCCAAGTTAGCTTGCAACCAGGCGATACCGTTATCTTCTCATCTAGCCCAATCCCAGGAAACACCACAAGTGTCAACAAACTGATCAACACCATCCAAGAAGCTGGCGTTGACGTTATCCACGGAAAAGTAAATAATATCCACACTTCAGGGCATGGTGGTCAGCAAGAACAAAAACTTATGTTGTCCTTGATTAAGCCAAAATATTTCATGCCTGTTCATGGGGAATACCGCATGCAAAAAGTCCACGCAGGCCTTGCTATGGACACTGGCATTCCAAAGGAAAATATCTTTATCATGGAAAACGGTGATGTCCTTGCCTTGACAAGTAACAGTGCCCGTATTGCAGGTCATTTCAATGCCCAAGATATTTATGTAGATGGAAATGGTATTGGTGATATTGGTACAGCTGTCTTGAGAGACCGTCGTGATTTGTCAGAAGATGGAGTTGTTCTAGCTGTTGCTACTGTTGATTTTGAGACTCAAATGATTCTCGCTGGACCAGATATTCTGAGCCGAGGTTTCATTTACATGCGTGAGTCAGGCGACTTGATTCGCGAAAGCCAGCGTGTCTTGTTCAATGCTATCCGTATTGCCTTGAAAAACAAGGATGCCAGCATCCAATCAGTCAACGGTGCCATTGTCAACGCTCTTCGTCCCTTCTTGTATGAAAAGACCGAACGTGAGCCTATTATCATTCCGATGGTCTTGACACCTGACAAAGACTAATCTCTTAACACGAGTTTACAGGCTCGTGTTTTTTTGTTCTCCTTCTCAACAAGCTAGGCTCAACCCCTCATTTGTTAAACAAAATCGAAATATTTTTCCCATCAAAAAAAAGATTGACTACAAAACCAAATGCAAGGTTTTCAGCAATCCTTTTTCTAATGTATCAATTATTCTATCACTACTTAACGATAGTCACGTCGATAATGGTCAGCTTCTTCTTGGGTAGCTAAAACAAAATGCCCTGGGGTAATTTCGTGCATTTGGCGCTCCTGACCGTCCAATTCTTGACTAGGGTCGTAAACATCAGCCACACGTTGCCGTTCTTTGTCAGGATCTGGCTCAGGAATAGCCGAAAGCAGACACTGGGTGTAGGGGTGAATGGGATGATTGTAAACATCATCTGATGTCCCAATCTCCAACATTTTGCCCCAATGCATGACGCCAATACGGTCAGAAATGTATTTAACCATGGACAAGTCATGAGCAATAAAGAGATAGGTCAAGCCACGTTTGTGCTGAAGTTTTTGCATCAAATTAACCACCTGTGCCTGAATGGACACATCGAGAGCTGAGATAGGTTCATCAGCAATGATAAATTTAGGTTTAACCGCCAAAGCGCGGGCAATCCCAATCCGCTGACGTTGCCCTCCTGAAAATTCATGCGGGTAACGGGTTAAATGGTCCTTATTCAATCCAACCAAGTCAAGGAGTTCTTGCACCCGCTCTTCTCGCTCTGCTTTTGAAGTTGTCAGGCCATGAATATCTAGCCCTTCTGCCACAATATCTCTAATTTTCATACGACCATTGAGACTGGCCTGAGGGTCTTGGAAAATCATTTGGGCATCCTTACGGAAGGTCCGCAAGTCTTTCCCTTTCAGGTGAGAAACAGTTTCACCATTAAAAATGATTTCTCCTTCACTAATATCATAAAGTTTCAGAATCGCACGGCCAACTGTTGTTTTCCCTGACCCTGATTCCCCCACCAGTCCAAAGACTTCGCCTTCATAAATATCAAAACTAACGTTATCAATAGCCTTAACTTCGTTTTTCTTGCCTTTATTGAAAGTTAGGGAGACATTTTTTAAGGCTACTAATTTTTTTCGATTGTCATTCATTTAGCTTGTCTCCCTTCGCGTTTTTGCCACTTAGCCCAGCGTTTTTGAATTTGAGCTGGGGGAGTTACTTTTGGTGCTCGCTCGTCTAATAACCAAGTTGCAGCGTAATGGGTCTCACTGACCTTAAACATGGGGGGAGCCTCCACATGATCAATATCCAAGGCAAATGCATTGCGGGCTGCAAAAGCATCCCCCTTAGGAGGATTGAGCAAGTCAGGGGGCGTTCCTGGAATAGATGCTAAACTCCCTGAAGCAATATCTGTCGTTGGCATGGAGTTGAGTAATCCCCAAGTGTAAGGATGTTGTGGGTTATAAAAGACTTCGTCAACTGTTCCATATTCAACGATTTTTCCAGCATACATCACCGCTACACGGTCAGCCATTCCTGCTACAACACCGAGATCATGGGTAATAAAAATAATAGACGATTGGGTTTGCTTTTGAATCTCTTTCATTAACCTTAAAATCTGTGCCTGAATGGTCACATCAAGAGCTGTGGTCGGCTCATCAGCAATGAGAATTTCAGGATTAGCCGCAAGAGCAATGGCAATCACAGCCCGTTGACGCATCCCTCCTGACCACTGATGTGGGTAATCATTGACATGCTCTTTGGCATTTGGAATACCTACCTGACGCATCAATTCAAGAGCACGGTTTAAGGCTTCTTGCTTATTAATCTTTTCGTGGATTAAAATCGTTTCAGCAATCTGCATTCCGATTTTCATCGTTGGATCGAGACTGGTCATTGGATCTTGGAAAATCATGGCAATTTCTTTACCACGCACCTTAACCCATTCTTCTTCCTTAAGGGCATTGAGTTTTTTTCCTTTAAAATCAATCTCCCCAGAAAGGTTAGCATTTTTAGCATTTAAGCCCATCAAGGTCCTAGTGGTCACTGATTTTCCTGATCCAGATTCCCCAACAATCGCAAGCGTTTCTCCTTTTTTGAGGTCAAAACTAATATCTCGAATAGCTTTCACATCCCCTGCATAGGTTTTGAAATCAACGTGGAGGTTTTTAACACTTAAAATGGTTTCGTTTGTCATTTGTTCTCCTCCTATTCGTTACTTGATTTTGGATCAAAGGCATCGCGTAGCCCATCTCCTAAAAGAATAAATGCCAAGGAAATAAAAACTAAAGCAAGAGCTGGAAGCAAGACTTGATAAGGGTAATATTGCAAGTTTTCCTGAGCATCGGTAATCAAAGAGCCAAGTGAAGCAGTCGGTGGTTTGACACCGAGGTTGATGGCAGACAAGACTGATTCATACATAATGGCACTTGGTACTGTCATCATGATTTGCACAATGATAATTCCTGAAATATTTGGCAAAACATGTTTAAAGGCAATTTTGACATTGCTTTCGCCTAATGCCCGAGAGGCTAACACAAAGTCGCGTTCACGGTAAGATAAGGTCAAATTACGCACCTGCCTAGCCATAGAGGTCCAACCCACAATCGCAATCGAAATAATAATTGAGGTTACTCCATTTCCAAGCAAGAGTCCCAACATGGTTACAATAACCAAGTTAGGAATAGAGGAAATAATCTCAATAATCCGTTGCATAAGCGTATCCACCTTACCTCCAGTAAATCCAGAGACTAACCCGTAAGTGACCCCGATAATAAGGTCAATTAAGGTTGCGACGATAGCAATCAAAAGCGAAATCCGAATACCCACCGTAATGCGTTTACCAAGACTACGTCCCAGATTATCCGTTCCTAATAGAAATGTTTCCCCTTCTGGGACACCTTGGTCAGCATAAGCATCATTGGCCTCCGTATTTCCAGCATAGGTAATGGTTCCGTTCCAAAATGGCAAGCTACTGCTCAATTTAGGAGGTAAATTACGGTAAATGCTAACTTCCTTACTGTTAAAACTATTGGCATCTTGCTTAGAAACCACTGCATTTGACCCCATCGAAAAGACCAGTAGAATGACTAAAAATCCCATCGCAAGAACAGCTAACTTATTATGTTTTAAACGACGCCAAGCATCTTGCAGAAAAGACAGTGCTGGCTTTTGAATTTTTTCTTGTGAATCAGAGCTTCCTGCTCCCACAAGTTGAAATGATTTTCTTTCTTCTAGCATAACACTCTCCTATCCCAAACGCACACGTGGGTCCGCTATACTAATGATAATATCAGTTACCAAGATAGCTACCATCAACATAAGAGCATATACAATGGTTGTTCCCATAATCACAGGATAATCCTTGGTTGGGATGGACGACACAAATTGCTGCCCAATTCCAGGAATTGAAAAAATTTGCTCAATCAAGGCTGACCCCGTCAAAATATTAGCAGCCATAGGGCCCACTAGGGTTAAAACAGGAATCATCGAATTCCGATAGGCGTGTTTCCTGGTCACTTGACGCTTGGTCAATCCCTTGGCACGTGCCAATTGGATATAGTCAGAATTAAGGGTTTCAATCATCTCACTACGGAAGAAACGAGTCACTTGGGCAAAGACTGGAATAGCTAAGGCTAAGGTTGGCAAGATGGTTTGCCCAAAGGTTCCCCAGCCAGAAAGTGGCAACAAAGCCCATTTGAACCCAAAATAGTCCAACAACAATAACCCAATAATAAAGGCTGGCACAGAAATACCAAGTGTGGAAATCACACTCAAGACGGCATCAATCTTATTGTTTTTATTTCGAGCTGAAACCGCTCCAACAAACAAACCAGAGCTGATTCCCACCACAAGAGCTTGAAGCCCCAAATGGACAGAAACGCCCAAACGTTGTGAAATCAGTTTGGTCACTGACTGATTGATGGATTGGTAACTGGTCCCAAAATCACCATGAAGAATGTCCAAAAGATATTTCACATACTGCTGCCATAAGGGTTTATCCAACCCATATTGTTTATTCATGATGGCAATCATCTCGTCTGTTAATTTAGGATTATTGTAGGGGGTCCCCGGCATGACTTGCATCAAAAAGAAAGAGAGAGTAACCACAACCCCTAATGTCGCTAGCAAAATAGCCACACGCTTTAATAGATATTTCGTCATCATTATCATTCATTCCTTTCGTTTCACTCAAGGCACAACACTGAATGAAAAAGTATTGCGCTCTTTCTTTTGTTCTATAATATAAATGAGAAGACCTATCACTACTACAAATCACGGGGAAAAGAGTAAGTGAGAGGCAGAGCCACTAGCTCGCATATTTATAGGGGTAGCCCATTTCCTCAAGCATAACTAACTGTGACCAAGAGCACGTAAACTTATCCTTGAATAAACAACTCGTCAGACATTGGGTGTGATATAACTGTCTTTATTTCAGTTAGAAAACTTGGGTCTTGGGCTGGTCTTGTTCCTGCTCACAATGAAAGCGCTGGGAAACGTTTTCTACTCGTATTCCTAAAGAAGGACAATACCTACCATTTCTTGTTCAAATCGCAAACGCTGTTGTCAAGGCTAACAAGCACCCAGAACTGAGAAACAAGTATCTCAAATTCAAGAAACGACGTGGACACCGAAAAACGATTATCGCTATCTGTCGCAGATTACTCGTTTTTAGTTACCAAGTTCTCTGTAAAGCAAGACTGTTACAAGCCTGTTTGACAGGGACTGACCGAAATCAGAAATTCTGATAACACACTGTCTGTTCAAGACGCTGTTTGTTTTGCACAACAACATGGATTCTGTGTTGCTGAATGGCAAAAATCAGATTTCAAAACCTCTCTTTAGTACGCTCGACATTAGGGTAAGCAATAAATCAGTTAACTTTGATGTTTTCAAACGTCTCCTCTAACAAAAGCAAGAACTGGCCAAGGCCAATTCTTGCAATATTTCGGTACCATAGGCTTTGGAAATAGATTGAGATAGTCTAAATGTTGTAAACCTCACTGTTATAGTTGAATCCTGACTTGCTTAACACGGCTTGCTATAATCAAGGACAGCCATTCTCCCTTTGCCCCATTTAAAAACTAATCTGAACAACTAAACTAGCCTAACTGAACCTATTTCCATCAGTTACAGCGCTGCTTATCTTATTTTTTATAAGCGTATGTAAAGTCAACGTTTAAACCAGTTGAGTTACGGACAAGTCCTTTAATGCTTGGGTTCTGCAAACCTTTACCACTACGGAAGTAAAGTGGGTTGTAAAGAGCATTGTCATAAAGAGCTTTCTCAGCAGCCTTGTAATCATCAGCAGCCTTATCAGTATCAAGAGCATCTGTTGTTAAGGCTTTTTCATAAGCTGAATCGTAATCTGAGTTAGTGAATTTACCATAGTTATAAGCAGATCCTGATTTAAACAAACCATAGAAGGTTGAGCCTTCTGGATAGTCACCTCCCCAGAGGGTTACGGCTACTTCAAAGTTTTGATTTTTAGTATCTTCCAAACGTTGTTTAAACGGTACAAATTTTTCTTCAACAGTTAACCCTGGAAGAGCTTTTTCCCACGTTTCTTTAATGTAATCAACTGAAGCTTTGGCAACTGGAGTATCCGCATCAGCAGTGATGGTTACTTTTAGGGAATCTTTTCCAAGCTCAGCCAATCCTTCTTTGAAGAGCTTGCCAGCTTCTTTGTCATCGTATTTGTAGCCTGGTGCAACATGTTCTGCTAAGTCTGTTCCATCAGCTAACTTCGCTAAACCAGTGGGTGCAATTCCAGTCGCTGCTTTTGAACCAGTATCAACGGCCGCAGAGACAATTCCTTTACGATCAGTGGCTAGGTTTAGGGCTTGACGAATTTTAAGATTACTCAAGGCTTCAACTGAACCTGTTTGGTTATAAACCATGTAAGCAGTGGTTGCTTCTAACACTGGGATAACATCTTTATTCTTTTTATTGGCATTGTAGATGGCAGATGTTCCCGAAATATTAGCAAAATCAAGTTTGCCTTGTTTATACATTTGAACGGCTGTATCAGGTTTTTTAACCGTTTGAACCTTGACCGTTTGGGTCTTCACGTTTTTCGCATCCCAGTAATTTTTGTTTTTCACTAACTTAAAGGTGCCGCTGGTACCGTTCCAATCTTTAACTGTATATGGTCCAGAGTAAAGTTGTTTTTCTGACGATGTGCCATAATCTTTGCCAGCTGCTTTTACAAAGGATTCTTTTTGAGGAACAAAGTTAGAGAAAGACAACAAACTCTTGAATTGTGGAGCTGGTTCTGTCAAGGTAAAGATGACTTTGTTACCTTCAGCCTTAACCCCTAAACTATTCAAATCTGTATTTTTACCAGCGTTAATATCTGCAGCATTTTTTAAGTGAGATTCTGTTGCTAAATAAGCATATTCAGAAGCTGTCGCAGGATCCACCATGCGTTTCCAGGTATAAACAAAATCTTCAGCTGTCAAATCACTACCGTCAGACCATTTCAAGCCATCACGCAAGGTGGCTGTATAGGTCAAGCCATCTTCTGAAACATCTACTTTTTCAGCCAAATCAGGTTGTAGTTTTCCTTTGGCATCTACACGAAGAAGGTTACTACCAGAATTCCCAATAGCTAAGCTTGAATACGTGTCTGTATTTTTGGAAACATCAAGAGTAATGATTTCAGTTGGTGTGTACCAATTGATTTCATTCTTATTATCAGTAGATGCAGCTTTATTTCCACATGCCATTAAAAGAGTTGTTGATGCCAGTGTCAGTGTTCCAAGACCAACACGTTTCCATGTCTTTGATTGTAATCCTTTCATGTCAAAACCTCCTTGAAAAACAATAGTTAAATTTATTAAATTAAATTATATCACAATTCTGAAAAAAGGAAACACATTTATCTGAAAATTTTTGAATTTATTTTTATAACTCAATATTTTGTATAACCCTTATATAACAAGGTGTGTTATATTTTTACAGAATAAATAACCAAATATAATGAATAATAACATAAAAAGCCCACTCAAAAAAAGAGCGGACTTTTATTTTTCTAATAATTGTGGAGGTAATTATCAATTTCCCATTGTGACACAAAGGTAGCGTAAGAAGCCCATTCAATCCGTTTAGCCTCTAAGAAATTGGTGTAAATATGGTCACCAAGCGCCTCTTGTACCACCTCATCTTTTTGCAGCGCCTTCAAAGCATTGTGCAGTGTTGATGGTAAGTCAATAATACCCGCTGCATTGCGTTCTTCGACCGTCATGGTGTAAATATTAGCTTCCACTGGCTCTGGCGCATCAATTTTGTTAATAATACCATCCAAACCAGCTTCAAGCAAAACAGCAAGAGCTAGGTAAGGATTGGCAGTTGGGTCTACTGAGCGTAATTCCAAACGTGTTCCCATACCGCGTGATGCTGGTACACGAATCAATGGAGAACGGTTACTTCCTGCCCAAGCTACGTAAACAGGTGCCTCATAGCCTGGAACCAAACGTTTATAAGAGTTAACGGTTGGGTTGGTGATAGCCGTGTAATTGTAAGCATGTTTCATCAAACCACCCAAGAAATAGTAAGCATCTTCTGAAAGTTGCATGCCACGTTTATCATTTTCATCGTAAAAAGCATTCCTACCTTGCTTATCAAACAAGGACATATTGCAGTGCATTCCTGAGCCAGCAATCCCAAATTTAGGTTTGGCCATAAAGGTTGCATATAGCCCATGCTCACGCGCAATTGTTTTCACAACAAGCTTGAAAATTTGGATATTATCACAAGCTTTCAACACATCAGCGTATTTAAAGTCAATTTCATGCTGACCAACAGCCACTTCATGGTGACTAGCTTCCACCTCAAAGCCCATCTTGGTCAAAACATTCACGATTTCACGGCGAGTATTGTCAGCCAAGTCAATTGGCGCTAGATCAAAATAGCCACCATTATCATTGACGTCAAGGGTTGGATTACCCTTGTCATCCATCTTAAAGAGGAAAAATTCTGGTTCTGGCCCAAGGTTGAAGGATTGGTAACCCACCTCATCCATGTGTTTCAAAGCTTTTTTCAAATTCCCTCGAGGGTCTCCTGCAAAGGGTTTGCCTTCTGCGGTATAAATATCACAAATCAAACCTGCTACCGCTCCATTTTCATCTCCCCAAGGGAAAACAATCCAAGTATCTAAGTCGGGGTAAAGGTACATATCAGATTCATTGATACGGACAAATCCCTCGATAGATGAACCATCAAACATGGCTTTATTAGATAACACTTTTTCTAATTGCTCTTCAGTTGCAGGAATTTCCACATTTTTCATAATTCCCATAATATCAGTGAACATCAAGCGAAGGAAAGTCACATTTTTCTCTTTGACTTCGCGACGAATATCAGCTGCTGTGATTGCCATTGAATAGGTCTCCTTTGCGTTTCATCCAGTTCGTATCCTAGATACGAAAGTTGCTAATATGTTGTGAAGGGGTTGAAAAACCACTTTGAGTCAGCAATTCATCATGTAAGATTCGTCTCACATCCGCATCAGTCAAAGCTTTCTGCTTTTGTAACAATTTATCTTGGCGCTCAGCATATTCACGCTTAATCGCAGCAATATTGAGCCCTTCAGCCAAAAAGTCCTTGATTTCCAAAAGCCGATCCATATCATTTAAGGAAAACATACGGCGGTTACCCTCTGTTCGTTCAGGTTTGATCAGTTCCTGATCTTCATAATAACGAATCTGCCTAGCAGAGAGATCTGTCAATTTCATGACCGTCCCGATAGGAAAAACAGCCATTGACCGTCTAAGTTCTTTTTCTTTCATGACAAACTCCTTTCACACCCCTATTATAGGCCGAAAAAAATAGGCTGTCAAGTCTATATGTCAGATTATCTAACATCATTTCGTGGATTTTTTAGAAAACCACTTATTTTTGATGATTTCCACGTCAGTATTGACCAAAATAGCCACAAAAACCCCACAGAAAGTTTCAAATACTCGAGAGATCACGTAAATAAACGTTTGCCCCGTTGGAATAGACAAGGTGATAATCAAAAGAGCTGCTACCGCACCGATAATCCCAGATTTATTATTAAAAGCCACATTAAACATAATCGTCAACATGGTTAAAATAGGTACCAAAATCAAGGTCACTAGGATATGTTGGTGAAAAAGAGCATTAAAAAAATAAAAGACCAGAGCCAAAATCCCCCCGATACTATTTCCGAGAATTCTTGAAAAACCAAAAGAGACTGTTCTATCCAAATCTTCCCTCAAACTAAAAACAGCCGTCAAGGCTCCAATTTGTAATCCTTCCCAATCACATAGAGTAAACAATAGTAAAACAAAAAAGACTGACAGTCCTGTCTTAAAAGTTCTCATGCCAATTCTAAATTTTTGAGAATCAAATCTATATTTCATGCTTCTTGCTTTCCTTACCTTGCTTTCTTTTTTAGCTACAGTTTATTCTAACACGATTGAAGAACAATGAAAACTAATTTTATGTTTCCGATAAAAGAAGGCAATTGTTTTCCGATGGCTACAGACATAGAGGACTAAACTCGTCTTCACCACACCAAACATAATGCTTGCTAATATCAACTCACCTTCTCATCTACTGGCTCATTTTATCCTTTGAGTTCTTTTTTGGCACACAAAAAAGTAGCTGAGCACTACCTTTATGTTATTAGTTTAGTTTTTTGCTTTTGATCATCTCAAAGATTTCAGGAGCAGGCTAGCAAGATTTAGATTGCTGTCAAATCTGACAATCCAGAAATACATTATCTATATTTAGACTCATTGTTCCTATTCTCTTTATCTCCTAGAAATGATAACCGGTGTACTTAAAAAGAGTTGGGTCTCCAACTCTTTTTATTTTCATTCGAAGTAGCTGATTAATGGTTTGCTTCACCTTGTTCGCAACCCATTTAATCAGCCTTGCTGGGGCGCGTCAACAAAATCATTTTTGACAGAAGCTTCGCTTCTTCTATTTCCAGCCTCAAACTATCTCCCAAATAATTTGAGCTGACTTGCCGCCTATTTTTCAGTAAAGACCACAAGGCTAGGTAACACTTTATACCTTGTTAGATTTTCTAGTTCGCTACGCTTCACAGAAACTCTACCAATGCACAGAAAAAGACCCATATAAGGTCTTTTTCTAGCCTTCCCACAGGAGAAGGAGAAGCTTATTTTTCTGTAAGAGCCGCTAGGCCAGGCAATACTTTACCCTCAAGAAGTTCCATACTAGCGCCTCCGCCCGTACTGATCCATGAGAATTTGTCTGCACGACCAAGGTTGATAGCGGCAGCAGCTGAGTCACCACCACCGATAATTGATTTCACACCTGGTTGTTTCACAATCGCATCCATGACACCGATTGTACCAGCTTGGAAGTCAGGGTTTTCAAAGACACCCATTGGGCCATTCCAAACAACAGTTTTGGCACCAGTCAAAGCTTCGTCAAATTTAGCAATTGATTTAGGACCGATGTCAAGACCAAGGAAGCCTTCTGAAACTGCTTCACCTTCTGTATCACGAACAACATCGTAACCAGCAAAAGCATTGGCTTCTTTAGAATCAACTGGCAAGATCAATTTACCGTTTGATTTTTCAAGCAATTCTTTAGCCACATCAAGTTTGTCCTCTTCAACAAGTGAGTTCCCGATTTCGATACCTTGAGCTTTGTAGAAGGTATAAGTCATTCCACCACCAATAAGAACTTTATCAGCTTTTTCAAGAAGGTTTTCGATAACACCGATTTTATCTGAAACTTTTGATCCACCAAGGATAGCTACAAATGGCCGTTCTGGTGTTTCAACAGCTTCTTGAATATAAGCAATTTCATTTTCAAGAAGGAAACCAGCAACAGCTTTCTCAACATTTGCTGAGATACCAACGTTTGAAGCGTGAGCACGGTGAGCTGTACCGAAAGCATCGTTTACGAAGATACCATCGCCAAGTGAAGCCCAGTATTTACCAAGTTCAGGATCGTTTTTAGATTCTTTTTTGCCGTCAACGTCTTCAAAACGAGTGTTTTCAACAAGAAGAACTTGTCCATCTTCAAGTGCATCAATAGCTGCTTCTAATTCAGCACCACGTGTAGCACCAGGGAAAATAACGTCTTGTCCAAGTTTAGCAGCCAAATCAGCAGCTACTGGAGCAAGTGATTTACCAGCTTTGTCCGCTTCTTCTTTCACACGGCCAAGGTGAGAGAAAAGAATTGCACGACCACCTTGTTCAATGATGTACTTGATAGTTGGAAGTGCCGCAGAAATACGGTTGTCGTTAGTGATCACGCCATCTTTCAAAGGTACGTTAAAGTCAACACGAACAAGGACTTTTTTACCTTTCAAATCAACGTCTTTAACTGTTAATTTAGCCATTTGAATAGACTCCTTAATATTTTTTATACCCTTTTATTATACCACAATTCTTCTGATAAAGATAAAATATGAAAACAATAAAATAATTATTTCACAAAATAGAAAACCCTTTCCAAATAAAGAGATAGTTTTCAGAAAACAATTATCGAAAAAAGAGACTGGAGCAAAAAGATTTCTATTTTTGAAATTCTTTATTATCAGACCTAATAAATTCATCATTAAACAAAAAAAGCGAACAAAACTAGATTCCTGACAATCAGAATTATGTTTTGTTCGCTTTTTTTATTTAAGGTTGGACTTTTGTCCCCGTCTCTTATCTGACTTACTCTTCAAAACTTTTAAGAGCTTTACGACGTTCTTTCAATTGGTGAGTGGCATCAAGTTTTTCACCTTTGTAAACAGCACTTTCCCATGAACCATACATTGGGTTAGGGAAGATGATAAATCGACGTCCAAATTCTTCTTGTAATTCTGACAATAAAGCTGTTCTATCTTCTTGAGATTTCTTTGAAAAATCAGCAAAGTCAACAAGGTTATCCCCAAATAACATGATCAAGTTAGTTGTTTCCTTAACCTTTTGGCGACGACCTTCTTTAGATTTTACGCCTTCTTCTAGGAATAACAAGTGATCACGACCTTGAACAGGAATACCTTCTTTTTTGAGATTCTCCATTGTAGCATCAACTTGGCTAGCAGCACGGTCTGAAATATAATAGATTTGAACACCATTTTGATCCGCAAACTGCAAGAATTCCTTAGCTCCAGCAACTGGCTTAGCTTCTTTCTTTTGAACCCAAACATCCCAGCTTTCCGGTGTGAAACTTGTTCCTTCTAAAACATTCTTAGCTTGGTAAGGGCTATTGTCAAGAACCGTTTCATCAATGTCTAGCACAATAGAATAGGGCTTATCTGTTGCCTGACCTAGTTGATTTTTCAACCGATCAGTCGCTAATTGATAGCCTTGTAAATAAAGTGCTTTGGCTTCTGCAGCTTGCTGATACCACAATACAGACATGGTATTCTCATTAGAACGCAACTGCTCATCGCTATGTTGAACCTTGGTTTGTTTAACAGCTTCCTTACTGTTAACATTAGCCTTATGTTCACCCTTGGCACATCCTGTCACCAAAAAAATAGACAAAGCAAGGGATACGACGCTAGCAACTTTTTTCATTTTCATTGAAAATCTCCTTTTTTCTTGCTAAATTGATTTTAACCCGATTTAATTTAAAAGTCAAGATAGCCTAATCAGAAAATAAAATCATTTGATTTGCCAAACTAAGATAGGCTTTCCTCTTACCTTTTCCGAACAACATTAAAAAAGAACCTAGCAAAAGCTAGGTTCTAGACTTTAATAACTAATTATTTAGCGATTTTTGCAAAGTACTCAAGTGTACGAACAAGTTGAGCAGTGTAAGACATTTCATTGTCATACCATGATACAACTTTAACCAATTGTGATCCGTCAACTTCCATCACTTTAGTCTGAGTTGCGTCAAACAATGAACCGTATGAAATACCAACGATATCTGAAGAAACGATTGGATCTTCAGTGTAACCGAAGCTATCGTTTGAAGCAGCTTTCATAGCAGCATTAACGTCGTCAACAGAAACATTTTTATCAAGAGTTACAACCAACTCAGTTACTGATCCAGTTGGAACAGGAACACGTTGTGCAGCACCGTCAAGTTTACCGTTAAGCTCTGGGATAACAAGACCGATAGCTTTAGCAGCACCAGTTGAGTTAGGAACGATGTTTGCAGCACCTGCGCGAGCACGACGAAGGTCACCACCACGGTGTGGTCCGTCAAGAATCATTTGGTCACCAGTGTAAGCGTGGATTGTAGTCATAAGACCTTTTTGGATACCGAATGCTTCGTGAAGAGCTTTAGCCATAGGAGCTAAACAGTTTGTAGTACATGAAGCACCTGAGATAACTGTTTCAGTACCATCAAGAATGTCGTGGTTAGTGTTGAAAACAACTGTTTTAACATCGTTTCCACCAGGAGCTGTGATAACAACTTTTTTAGCACCATTAGCATGTAAGTGTTTTTCAGCTGCTTCTTTCTTAGCAAAGAAACCAGTTGCTTCAAGAACGATTTCAACACCGTCAGTTGCCCAGTCAATGTTTTCTGGATCACGTTCAGCAGAAACTTTAATGAAGTTTCCGTTTACTTCAAATCCACCTTCTTTAACTTCAACAGTTCCATCAAAACGACCTTGAGTTGTATCGTATTTCAACAAGTGTGCAAGCATGTTTGGATCTGTAAGGTCGTTGATGCGAGTTACTTCAACACCTTCAACATTTTGAATACGACGGAATGCAAGACGTCCGATACGACCGAAACCGTTAATACCAACTTTAACTACCATTAGTGATTTCCTCCTTATGAAAATCAAAAAAATATTATTAAAGGGAATACTCCCTACCTATTGTGAAAAGATTAACTTACAGTCATCTGCAATAACCTTCCAACAGAACTATTATATAACTATTTCAGAAAAAATGCAAATAAATTAGCTATTTTCACAAATTACAAATTCCCTAATGTATGCCTTAAACCAGCCTAAATTTAAGAAAACCCTTTCCTGATTCTCTCTTACCAAGCACCACTTTATTAGAAACATCATCTTCCCTTTTAAGACTGTACTATAACGTTATTTGAAACCCAAAAAAGAGGTTAGGGTAGAAATCCTTAACCTCTTAGTAGTGATTATTCACCTTTATTTTTCTTAATGATTTCTTCTTGAACTGACTTAGGAACATCTTCATAGTGGTCAAATACCATCATGAACGTACCGCGTCCTTGAGTAGCAGAACGTAGAACAGTTGCGTAACCGAACATTTCAGCAAGCGGTACATAAGCACGAACGATTTGGCTGTTACCATGTGCTTCCATACCATCAACACGTCCACGACGAGCTGTCACGTGTCCCATAACATCTCCAAGGTTATCTTCTGGAGCTGTAATTGTTACAAGCATCATTGGCTCAAGGATAGCTGGTTGTGCTGACTTAGCTGCTTCTTTAAGAGCAAGAGATGCTGCAATCTTGAAGGCAGTTTCAGATGAGTCGACATCGTGGTATGAACCATCGTAAAGTTTAGCTTTAACGTCAACCATTGGGTATCCAGCAAGAACACCGTTTGCCATAGATTCGATCAATCCTTTTTCAACAGCAGGGATGAATTCACGAGGAACCACACCACCAACGATAGCGTTTTCGAATTCGAAACCTTTACCTTCTTCGTTTGGTGTAAATTCAATCCAAACGTCACCAAATTGACCTTTACCACCAGATTGGCGTTTGAAGAATCCACGAGCTTGTGTAGAAGCACGGAATGTTTCACGGTAAGATACCTGAGGAGCACCTACGTTAGCTTCAACTTTGAACTCACGACGCATACGGTCAACAAGAACGTCAAGGTGAAGCTCACCCATACCGGCGATAACTGTTTCACCAGTTTCAACGTTTGTTTCAACGCGGAAGGTTGGATCTTCTTCAGCAAGTTTTTGAAGGGCAACCCCCATCTTGTCTTGGTCAGCTTTAGATTTTGGTTCAACCATCAACTGGATAACTGGTTCTGGAACTTCGATTGACTCAAGAATAATTTTTGCTTTTTCATCAGTCAATGAGTCACCAGTTGTTGTGTCTTTCAAACCAACAGCAGCAGCAATATCACCAGCGTAAACTGTTTCGATTTCTTGACGGCTGTTTGCGTGCATTTGAAGGATACGTCCGATACGCTCACGTTTACCTTTTGAAGTATTCATAACGTATGAACCTGAGTTAAGAACACCAGAGTAAACACGGAAGAAAGTCAAACGACCTACGAATGGGTCAGTCATGATCTTGAAGGCAAGGGCTGCGAATGGCTCTTCATCAGATGCTGGACGTTCTTCCTCAGCATCTGTATCTGGATTGATACCTTTGATGGCAGGGATATCAAGTGGGCTTGGAAGGTATGCGATAACCGCATCAAGCATCAATTGAACACCTTTGTTTTTGAAGGCAGATCCACAAAGAACTGGGAAGAATTCAACGTTGATAGTTGCTTTACGGATACCAGCAACCAATTCGTCGTTAGTGATTTCTTCACCTTCAAGGTATTTCATCATCAAGTCTTCATCAGTTTCAGCAACTGCTTCAACTAATTTTTCACGGTATTCTTGTGCTTGTTCTAAGTATTCTTCTGGAATATCTTCTTCAAGAATATCTGTACCAAGGTCATTAGTATAGATTTCTGCTTTCATCTTGATCAAGTCAATGATACCACGGAAGTCATCTTCAGCACCGATTGGTAATTGGATTGGGTGAGCATTTGCTTGAAGACGGTCATGAAGTGTTTGTACTGAATAAAGGAAGTCAGCACCAATTTTATCCATTTTGTTGGCAAATACGATACGTGGAACACCATATTCAGTAGCTTGGCGCCAAACTGTTTCAGTTTGAGGCTCAACACCTGATTGTGAGTCAAGAACGGTTACCGCACCGTCAAGAACACGTAGGGAACGTTGCACTTCGATGGTGAAGTCCACGTGTCCTGGTGTGTCGATGATGTTAACACGGTGACCATCCCATTGAGCTGTTGTAGCGGCAGAAGTGATTGTGATACCACGTTCTTGCTCTTGCTCCATCCAGTCCATTTGTGATGCACCTTCGTGCGTTTCACCAATTTTATGAATTTTACCAGTGTAGTAAAGGATACGCTCTGTTGTTGTTGTTTTACCGGCATCGACGTGAGCCATGATACCGATATTACGAGTTTTTGCAAGTGAAAATTCGCGAGCCATGTGTTTCTCCTATTTTTTAGTTTACTCTTTATTATAGCACTATTTAGTAAAAACGGATAGGCAGGACCTACCCGTTATGCTAAATATTTGTTGGTAAAGATGATGCCTACTGC
Organism: Streptococcus canis; assembly: GCF_900636575.1. Classification (NCBI taxonomy): domain Bacteria; kingdom Bacillati; phylum Bacillota; class Bacilli; order Lactobacillales; family Streptococcaceae; genus Streptococcus; species Streptococcus canis. Next base: position 830,049 of record NZ_LR134293.1, on the reverse strand, counting down.
CTTTTTAGGGCTCGGGATCTTATTGATTGAGGTCGAGCTAGAAATCATTGCCAAAAAGATAATCGTTCCTATTTTGGCTTGGACTTGCTTAACGCTCTCCCGTCTTATATTAGTTGAATTTTAGCTACAAATGTCTGCCAAAAAGATAAAATTGCCTAGAAACTGAAGTTTCTGCGTCAATTTCCCTATTTTGGCTAGCATTTGTTTGACGCTAAAATATCCTATATTACCAACGGAAGTGTGCAAAGGCACGGTTGGCTTCAGCCATTTTGTGAGTGTCTTCACGTTTCTTAACTGATGCACCTGTGTTATTTGCAGCATCCATGATTTCTTTTGCAAGACGATCTTTCATGGTGTGCTCACCACGTGCACGTGATGCGTTTACTAACCAACGAAGTCCAAGTGTTGTACGACGTTCTGGACGAACTTCAACTGGGACTTGGTAGTTAGAACCACCGACACGACGTGCGCGTACTTCAAGTACAGGCATGATGTTGTCCATTGCTGTTTCAAATACCTCAAGTGCATCGTTTCCTGTTGCCTCTTTGATAGCATCGAAAGCACCGTAAACGATGGTAGCAGCTATACCACGTTTACCGTCAAGCATAACACGGTTGATAAGACGTGTTACGATTTTTGAGTTATATAATGGATCTGGCAATACTTCGCGTTTGGGCGCTTGATTTTTACGACTCATTGATTCTTATCCCCCTTCTATTATCCTTTTGGACGTTTCGCACCGTATTTAGAACGGCCTTGTTTACGGTCAGCAACACCTGCAGTATCAAGTGCACCACGAACGATATGGTAACGTACCCCTGGAAGGTCTTTAACACGTCCACCACGGATAAGAACAACACTGTGCTCTTGCAAGTTGTGTCCGATACCTGGGATGTAGGCAGTTACTTCGATAAGGTTACTCAAACGTACACGAGCGAATTTACGAAGGGCTGAGTTAGGTTTTTTCGGTGTCATTGTTCCAACACGAGTTGCAACTCCACGTTTTTGTGGGGCTGCCATTTTAGTTTGAACTTTTTTGTGACTGTTGTAACCAATGTTTAAAGCTGGTGAATCTGATTTTTCAATTTTAGATTTACGTGGTTTACGTACCAACTGGTTAATTGTAGGCATCTACATTCTCCTGTGTTTTTTTATTTTTGGTTGACATGGCACTTGGTGACAGTCCATATCCGGTGCACTTTTTGCAACAATTGTCAGCACGTCTCTGTACACTTTTGAGAGACCAAAAGTAAAAAGTACCGTCTAATATAATAACACAGACAGTACTTCATGTCAAATAGAATTTCTTGTTTTTAGCTTATTTCACTAGCGTTTATGGAACTACTTGGTCTCCTTACGAAGCTTAACACCTGTCAAACCGACAGCAGCCAACATAACTACTCCTGCTTTAAGCGCCCGTTGGGTACTCTCGTCAACTTCAGATGTCATATTACTTGTAGTGGAAGAGCCTGCCCCATAAGATTTTTTACTTGAGGTTTGGGTAACGGCTGACGCTACTTTAGAAACAATAGCATTAGTCGCCACCATTTCAGAAGCTTTTCCAACAAGGGCTTCTGCTACAAAACTTGTATTTTCAGCAGCAAGTTTAGCTGATGCATCCAACAAATCTTTGGTTTCTTTGACTGCTTCTTTCACAATAGGAGCTCTATCCTCTCGAGTTGGTAAAAGAAATTCATGGCTATCGAGGATCGGAAGACTAGCCGACTCTCTTAATTCGCGAAGCCTTGCTTCTGACCAAAAATCTTCTTTTTCCCTAGCTAATGTTTTCAACAGAGTTAATTGCTGTTCTGCTGTTGCAATAGCTGCTGCTAAATGAGCTTTTTTAGTTTCTAATCTAGTTAAAACTTCTTGAGCATTTGTCAAAGCTGTTGTTGTTGCTGCTAAGTCTTGCTTTGTATGGTCAATCCGCTCACGTACCAACTGAATACGGTTAGGATTTGCTTTAAAGTCTCGAAGGGCTTCTAAATTAGCTTTTTTAGCCATCAATGCAGCTACTCTGGTACTTGCTTGAGCAGTCGCAGCCTCCATTTTGTGAAGGGTTACTTTGGATGAGGCTAATTTAGCTAAGGCCTGATCTAGCTCAGTTTGCAGTCTTTCTTGATCTGTTTTAGCAGCTAACAACTGAGTTCTCAAGGCACCTTTAGTATTCCTCAATTGTGTGACTTGATGACTTAGGTTGGCCGACCGATTGCTTGATGCTGCTAACTTGTCCTGCAATTGCTCCACTTTCGCTTGGGCTGCCATTATTTCTGCCTCTTTATCAACGGCTGTCAAACGGTTTTCAAGCAGGGCCATTTTCTCTTTAATCGTTGCAATACTAGTGGTCACCGTAGCCACTCTTGATGAATGATCTTGTGTATTTCCAGAAGCGCTAATTTGAGACCTGCTGAAACGTTGGGGATTAACAATGTTTGACTCCGGGAAAATCACGAAATGTTCGTTCAATGACTGAACATTACTTGTTGAAAAACCAAGGTAAACAGGGGCATCTGGACGATGTTTGTCCACTCGCAAAAAGTTAACTGCATGACCGTATGTGTTGCCATGCAAGTTATCTGTAAAGAGCATGTATTTAATACTGTCGTAAATACCACGTTTAATCCCGTTCACCGTATGAACATCGTTGAAGGCACCAATGTTTTCATACATGTTGTCATCTCGCTGAACAAGACCTACTGCTGCCGCAGAGGCTTCAATGATAGTTTTGTCATGAGGCCCTACTCCATAGTGACCCGAAACACCTGGTTGTCCATAGACAAAAGAGGGTCTAACATTGCCATGGGTTTGTTTGTAGCTAGTGCTAAGCAGGCGAGCAAATTCTTGAGAACCTGCGGTAACTACCACCGGCACTAAACCAAATTGCTGACGCACACTGTTAATCATGTGGGCAGCAAACTGAGCAAGTTCATTTTGAACTTCTGGCGTTAAATTGTCTGGGTCAACAAAGCGAGTGAGGTCAGCAGGAATATCCACGTATTGGTTTTGCTGATCACCTGGTTTTGCTTTGGCAATAATGGTTTCAGCATGCTCGTTATAATAACTATTGTAACTGGCAGAACCAATATAACCGCTGGCTGTTAATTTTTTGATTTCTTCAAAAGGATAACCTTGCGGTGCCTGCATGGTATTGTTGCCAACAATGCTGCTTTGTGTCGTTGGAGCACTTATTTTCAGATGATTTAATTCAGCCTCTTTAACGGCGAGAGCTGCTCTATTAGCTGCCAAATCTTCTGTCAACTGTGTTGTCACTAAAGCTCTCTGTTTGTCTAAATCTGCTTTAGCCTTTTCCAATTCAGCAGTAACCAATTTAGTGTTTTCATTGGCAACTTGAGCTTCTTCAGAAACTGCCTGTGGCTTACTAATCATATCATTTAGTTCTGCTACCTGCTTTTGAGCATCTATCACTTGCTTGGTTAACATTTTTGCTTGAGCGTTCTCTGCTGTCACAATCGTTTCTTGAGTTGCCTGTTCAGCTATCTTTGATTGGTTGTCAGCTTGAGCTTCGGTTAGTTCTGCTTCTGTAGCAATCAATTGGTCTTGGTGCTCTTTTGATTGGGCAATGAGCGTTTCCTCGCTGCTCGCAAGGGTTTCTGTATAAACCGTTTGTGTAGCTGTCAAGGCAGCTTCTTGTTCAGCTTGCTGCGCTTCTAACTGTGTCGCTTCAGTCCTTGTTTCCGAAATTGTCGCTTCAAGTGCAGCTAGTTCTTCTTTTTGTTGACTAAGATTTGTTTCAACAGTCTCAACAGTTGCCAATGCCTCTTCAAAGGTTTCTGGTTTTGGTAAGCTGTCTTCACTGGTATTGCTTGATTGGGTGCCTTCTGATGTTCGGTCATCCGCTTTTACTTGATGGGATACTCCTACACTGGCACTCAATAAAGCGATGGTCGATGTTAAGGCAATTTTTTGCTTAACTTGATTTTGCTTTGGTTGTTCTAAATCCATGCCCTCTCCTTTTCCCACTTGTCTCATTTGTCAAAAATATTGCCGACTTCTACCACAACATTGTTGTTTTTGACATCAATTTCTGATACTTTTAGCAATGATTTGAATGTCATTTGTTCACGTTCTGATTGGGCGTTTTCTGCAAAAACAGCTACCCCAACTAGGGTACTGTCAAATTCTGCCAAGAGGCTAATCATCCCTGTGATGGTTCCCCCACCTTTCAAAAAGTCATCGACAATCAAGACACGACTATTTGGTTTCAAACTACGTTTTGATAAAAACATTTTTTCGATACGGTCACTTGAGGCACTGGCATAGTTGACAGAAACAGTGGAGCCTTCTGTGATTTTCAAATCACGACGTACAATAACAAAAGGCACATTCAAAATATTAGCAACTGCATTTGCCAAAGGAACACCCTTGGTCGCAACCGTCATAACAGCATCAATCTTTTGACCCTTGAAGGCATTCGCAATAATGCGACCAATATTTTGTAACGTTTTAGGTGTGCTCAAAAGATCTGATAGGTAGATATAGCCCCCTGGCAAGATACGATCACTTTCTGATAAACGTTGGCACAAATCGTCAACAATGGTACGAGCCTCCGCCTCTGAAATGCTTGGTGTAAAAATCACACCTCCGCTTGCCCCTGTTAGGGTATCAATTTCCCCAATGTTAGCTTCTTCAAAAGCTTTTTTAATAATAGCGATGTCTTCTGAAATAGAAGATTTTGCAGCTTCATATTTAGTTGCAAAGGTATTTAAGCTGGTTAATTTATAAGGGTTGTTAATCAAATAATTTGAAATCACAACCATACGTTCACTTCGTCTTAATTTCATAGTTTCCCCATTTTTGTGTACTTTTTAATATTATATCATAAAAGTCACAAAAAACGAACATTCGACTAAGGAAATGTTCGCTTTTCTTGCTATTATAGTTAATATTTTGGTTTGTAGAAGGACCGATTATCCATGGCAAAAATACGATTGGTCATTTCACCCTCACCAACACGCCCTAGAGCTGTTGTCATCATCATCATATTAGCATCAATATTATCAATCATGTGAATAATTTCAGCTTCCATAATGCGTGGACGAACTGGACTACCATATTCTAGTTGCCCGTGATGGCTTAAAATCACATGCCGAAGGACAATCACTTCTTCCTTGCTATCATCAATATTGAGTTCTGCAATGGCCTTGGTGATTTCTTCATTAATCAGAGCAATATGACCAATTAAATTTCCACGCACTGTGTATTCAGTGTTATCAGGACCCGTCAACTCCAATACTTTTGCCAAGTCATGCAACATAATCCCAGCAAAGAGGAGGCTTTTATTTAATTCAGGATAAATATCACCGATGCTATCTGCTAATCTGACCATGGTTGCCGTATGGTAGGCAAGGCCTGATTCAAAGGCGTGGTGATTGGTTTTAGCGGCCGGGTAGGTGTAAAATTCCTTGTCGTATTTGCGATAGAGTGCTCGAACAATGCGCTGCCAGGTCGCATTTTCAATTCTAAAAAGCATCTGTTCTAAGTAATCACGTACGTCACTAACACTAACCGGGGCCTTTTCCTTAAAATCTTTAGGGTCATTAGGTTCACCCGGGCGAACATTTCGTAAGGTGATTTGATTAACCTGAGGCGTTCCGTTATAAACCTCACGGCGACCTTTCATAAAGACAATTTTCCCAGCAATAAACTCTTCAACATTATAAGGTTGAGCGTCCCAAAGATTACCTGAAATCTCCCCGGTATCATCTTGAAAGGTAAGGCTAATAAAATCCTTACCAGCCCTTGTCTTACGAACTTCTGCCGACTTAATGAGGTAAAACCCTTCAAAAAGCTGGTCTTTTTTCATTTGATTAATTTTCATCATTTTCCTCTTCTAATAAGGGCATGTTCAAAAGAGATGCCGTTGCTTGGTCTTGGTAGGTCTCAACTGTATTCAAGGCCCGAACAATAGCATTGGTTCTTGTTGAAATCAGTTGATCCAGTGTATTATTGGCTGTGTTAATTTGTTTTTGAGCCTTGACAAGCAAGCCACCAAATTTGTCAAATTCTAGCTTAACATTCCCCAAAATTTTACTGATGTCATCTGCATTTTTTTGGATATTAAGGGTTTTGAAACCAACAGACAAGGAATTGAGCAGAGCAGACAGGGTTGATGGCCCTGCAACCACAATGTTTTCTTCCCTACGAAGACTATCAAAGAAAGCCGCATTCCGAACAGCTTCTGAGTAAAGACCCTCGGTTGGTAAAAACATAATGCCAAAATTGGTCGTTTCTGGTGGGTTTAAGTATTTTTTATGAATGTCTTTGGCAAAGCGTTTGATAGCTGCTAGAAGTGCCTTGCGGCTAGCTTCGATGGCCAATTTATCGCCAACTTCGTAAGCATCTTCTAATCGGTAATAATCTTCAAGAGGGAATTTTGAGTCAATCGGTAGATAGATATAATCTCCTTGCCCATTCCCTGGCAACTTAATAGCGTATTCTACCCGTTCACTAGAGCCACTAACCGTTACAAATTCTCTTTCGTACTGGTGAGATGTCATAATGTCTTCAATGATTTGGCCTAGTTGAAGTTCGCCTAAAATGCCGCGTGTTTTGGTATTGGACAAAACTTTATTTAAGGTCCCTACATCTTGAGCCACGCTCCGCATTTCTCCCAACCCTTTATTGACACTTTCCAATTGTTTGGATACAGAATCAAAAGAGGCGTGTAGACGATTTTTTAAGGTTTCTTCCAATTTTTCTTCAACGATTTGGCGCATTTCCTCCAAACGTTTTTCGTTGGATTCCTGCATGTTTTTGAGGGATTGGTTGACCTGCTGGTTAATTACTTCTAAGCGTTGGTCAGATCGGTCTCTATTGTCTGACAAACTGTGATGCAAGACGTCTCGAATATCTGTTAATTGTTGGTAAAGGTCTGCCTGTTGCCGGTTCATCAGCTGCGTTAGCTCTAACAATTGTTGCTTGTTAGCGGCATCCAACTGATAGGTCATCTGGTCAGATAAGTTATCTGCATGACTGTCCAAAATTTGAGCAAGCTGTTGTTGAAGGCCATTGACTTTGAACAACAGATAAACTCCTAGACCTAAGAGAACCAATACCAAAAGGAACAAGATAAGGTCCATACTAACTCCAATCTTTACTTTGAATAATAATCAAGTAGCTACTTGGCAAACTAACTGTAATCGGTCGATGGATAAAGGCATTACTGGAATAGATTTTCTTTTTGAAAAAATGATCCTGCGTCAACTCAAACTTAGCGCCAGTAATGGTTAGGTCAGCCTCCCCCTCTGCCATGAAAGCTACATAGGTCATTCCTTCTTCTTGATGAATAAGGTGTCGACCTGCCGGTCGGTAGGTCAGCATATTTTGTTGGTCACGCAAGGCAATTTGACTCATAAAAGGAGCAATATCAGGGTCACTTGGCAAAAAAATATTGGATAAGAGGTGATCCATTCGACCCCCAAAAGCACCGAAAATAGTTACTTCTGCCTCAGGGAAACGTGCAAAGACCTCTTTAAGGGCTAATTCCGTATCCGTGTCATCTTTTTCTGGATGAGCAATAATGAGGAGCTCTGCCTTCTCTTTTATATCCGTAAACGTTTCTTGGGAAACCGAATCAAAATCACCAACAGCCATATTCAGAGGAAGCCCATTTTCTAATAAAAACAGACTCCCTCTGTCAATGCCAACAAAATAATCAAAGTCACGGCTGATATAAGAGAGATCTCCTCCCGCAAAAAGGGCAACTTTAGCCATTCAAGGCCGCCCTTAAGGTCTGTACTTGGCTCACTAGGTCACTGGCCTTGAAAAGGTATGAACCTGCCACAAAGACATTGGCTCCTGCTTGGTAGCAGGCATGGATAGTGTTGTTATCTACCCCACCGTCAACTTCAATGTCAAAGGATAGTCCTTTTTCATCTCGCCATTTAGCCACGGTGGCCACTTTTTCTAAACATTCTGGGATAAAAGCCTGACCACCAGACCCTGGATTGACTGTCATTATCAACACTTGGTCAACCAAGTCGAGGAGGGGTTCAAGAGCTGTTACAGGGGTACCAGGATTAATGACTACTCCTGCCTTCATGCCAGCTGCCTTGATTTTTTGAAGAGCTCCATGACCATGACGGGTGCTCTCTGTATGAATGGTCATGATGTCGGCACCAGCTTGAGCAAAGGCCTCAATATAACGTTCTGGGTCAACTACCATTAGATGACAATCAAATACCAATTTGCTGTGCTTTCTCATGCTTGCCACCACATCAGCACCAAAACTGATATTAGGGACAAATTGACCGTCCATAATATCAATGTGGACATATTCAGCATCTGTTTCTTCAATACGAGCTAATTCAGAAGCAAAATTAGCGTAATCAGCTGCTAGAATAGATGGGGCAATTTTTAGAGTTGACATGGGGAATTCCTACTTTCTTTTAATTACTTTTTTGTATGTTTCACGACGATTTTCAATTTCACTGAGAAATTGCAGGTAATGCTCATAGCGAACTGGCCACAAGTCTCCTGATTCCAGCGCAGCTTTGACTGCACATTTGGGTTCGTGGGTATGGGTACAAGACCTAAACTTACACTCATGGCTCAGTCGGCGCAGCTCTGGAAACGATTCGTTCAAATCTTCAGCATTATCAATATCATAGTCTAATGATGAAAAACCTGGCGTATCCGCGATTTTTCCGCCATGGGTATTATAAAAACTAACAGCTCGGGTGGTATGTCGACCACGCCCTAGGCTATCTGAGATTTCTCCGGTTTCAAGAGCCAATTCTGGAGCAATTCGGTTGAGGAGGGTCGATTTTCCAACCCCTGTTTGGCCCATAAAAACAGTGATGTTATCTGCTAACAACGGCAATAATTCTTCCAAACTGGTCACAAAATCATAACCAATCTCCTGATACCGTCGACCAGTAGCCTCAATCTCCTCTGCACTGTCCAAAAGATCCATTTTGGAAATATAAATCACTGGATGAATGGCTTTGTGTTCGAGCAAGATGAGGAAACGGTCTAGGAGATTACTGTTAAATTCTGGCTCTTTAGCAGACATGATGACGACCGCTTGGTCAATATTGACGATAGGAGGCCTGACCAAACTATTTTTACGGGCATGGATAGCCAAGACATAACCTTCAGAATTGTCCTCTGCTGAAAAATCCACGATGTCTCCAACGTAGGGTGTCTGTCCCCGTTTTCTAAAATTGCCACGCGCCCGTGTTTGATATACTTGTCCTTCTGACTCAACGTAGTAAAAACCAGCCAGAGATTTAATGATTGTGCCTTGCAACTGTGCTCCTTTTCCCTACTATAATAGTTTCATTATATCAGAAAACCGCTCCCAATTCAGCATTTGACTATAAGTTTCCTGCAAGTTATCCCCTTTGCATTAAGCACGGCAGGTCCAAATAAGAGGTGAGACCTCCAAGATTTTTTAATAATCAGAATTTCCAAGACAAAGATTTTGCTCTTGAATCTTTTTTGTGTTATAGTTCTCTAGGTAACTATTTTGTTTTCTGAAAATATAATATTTCATGAGATAAAGATCAGTTCACTAATGATAATTATTTTTTGAGATAGGAGATAATATGAATTCTAAGAAAACCTTTGATATTCATGGAAAAGAGTATAACCGTACCGCTATGGTCATGCTCTTGTTGATCGCTACTTTTGCAGGAGTGCTAAACCAAACCAGCCTTGGAACCGCTATTCCTACCTTAATGACCAGTTTCAAGATTAACTTGGCTACTGCCCAACAGGCTACTACTTGGTTTCTATTAGCAAACGGGATTATGATTCCGGTGTCAGCTTATTTAACCACACGTTTTTCAACTAAGTGGCTCTATGTCACCGCCTATGCTATTTTGATTTCTGGACTTTTAATAACTGCCTTCGCGCCGACAGATAATTGGACGCTTTTTCTTTTTGGACGTATTATTCAAGCTTCTGCTGTTGGTATTACCATGCCCTTAATGCAGGTAGTGATGGTTAATATTTTCCCAGCTGAACAACGTGGTGCAGCTATGGGCCTAAATGGACTTGTCGTTGGTCTCGCACCAGCCATCGGCCCTACTTTTGCTGGGTGGATTTTGAAACACGATCTTGTCTTGCTAGGCATTCACTTATCTTGGCGCGCCATCTTTATCTTGCCCTTGCTTATTTTAACACTAGCCTTTTTAGCGGCACCTTTTGTCATCAAAGATGTGATTGCTAATCGTGACATGACGCTAGATATGCCTTCCCTAATGTTATCCATTTTAGGTTTCGGAAGCTTCCTTTGGGGCTTCACCAATGTGGCTAATAATGGCTGGGGAAATCTCACTATGGTGATATTACCTATCCTTATTGGGGCCGCCGTTATTGCCCTCTTTATCCACCGTCAATTACAGCTTGACGTCCCCTTCCTTGATGTCCGTGTTTTTAAAGTCAAACAATTTTCTATCACTACTGCGGCCATTACTTTATCCATGATGGCTATGATGGGAGTTGAAATGATGCTCCCCTTGTATTTGCAAAATGTTCATGGTCTGTCAGCGCTTGATTCTGGTTTAGCACTATTACCTGGGGCTCTTATGATGGGGCTTGTTAGCCCGATTGCTGGTCGTGTTTATGACAAGGTTGGCGCCCGCCGAATGGCTCTCGTCGGTTTTAGTATTCTAGCTATCGGTACCATTCCTTTCATCTTCTTGACAGCAACCACACCAGACCACTTTATCACGCTCATGTATGCCATTCGTATGTTTGGGATTGCCACGGTCATGATGCCCTTGACTGCTTCTGCTATGAGTGCCCTACCACCACATGAAGCAGCTCACGGGACAGCAGCCAATAACACTGCTCGTCAAATTGCTTCTGCCATCGTTGTCGCCCTCCTCTCAAGCGTGACCCAAAATGTCATCAATACCAACAAACCAGCTAAACTATTACTAACCAATGACCCTCTGGCCTATGCCTCTAAAATGATTGATGCCAGTTTAAAAGGTTTCCAAACCTCGTTTACCATTGGCCTTATCTTTGCTTTACTAGGGATTATTGTTGCCCTTTTCCTCAGAAAAGGCAAACACATTGAAATAGAAAGGGACTTGTAAGCATGATTATTCTTATTATTGGTTTAGCAACCATTGCTTCTTTTATCAGTTGGATGTTAATTACTAAAGCTCGTACACGATTTTTCTTAGGAATTCTCTCGCTCTTGCTTCTACTTGGCTCTGTTCTTTATTTGACGAACCATTTTATCCACCATACAGGTATGGGCATTGAAACTAAGCATGAGACACAGGCTATTTATTCTGCTGGTGACACCAAAGCTCCTTTTGGCTTATTAATCTATCAACCTATTGGAAAAAGGAGTAACAATCAGGTCTTGATTTACCGAGATAAAGCCTCAGATCCAAAACCAAGCGCTCATTTTATGCCTGATCAAAAACACATGAGCCAAGCCATCAGAAAAGAAGCTCATTATCTTACCACCAATAGTGATGACGCTAAGGTCACAACCACTACCAAACGTTATATCTGGAAGTCCAAACTTGCCAAGGCTATGTTTGGTTTCGCTGGAGAAGAAGGTCAATTACTATCGCAAAAAACCGTGGTAACCATTCCCAAAGACACTTGGTTAGCCTTGACGCAAAAGCAGGCTCAGCAATTAACAACCCTCCTTCCAACAGTAAAAGAAGAGCAAAGCAAGCTAGCACAAAGCAATCCTCAAGCTGCCGCACAACTACAAGAACTCTTGAAAAAAGATTCTAAAACAGCCGCTAAACAGCAAGTTCAAGCCTTAAAAAAAGCTTTGGTCATCACTCCATAAGAAAAACCCCATACCTAGTGCCATGCACAACCAGGTATGAGGCTTTTTTAGTTAGTCATAAAGCAGCCGACTAGCCAGCTACTAACACTAAGAAAACTAAGAGGCAGCCGCCAAACACTAAGAGAAAAGTGACAACCGGCCAAACAAATTTTAACCAGTGAGAATACTTCATGTCCAACATTTGTAGCGTTGCCATGACCAAGCCAGTCGGTGCCAAAAAGAGCATGGCATATTGACCAAATTGATAAGCCATGACCACAATATAGCGGGGGATACCCACAGTGTCCGCTAGTGGGGCAAGAATTGGCATGGATAATACGGCTAAGCCTGAAGAAGAAGGCACGACAAAGCCCAAAAAGAAATAGATCATCATCATGACAATGATGAAAATAGGACCACTGACATGTGAAGCCACTTTTGAGGCCGCAAATAACATGGTATCTGAAATAAGCCCTTGATTAAGGATAATATTAATCCCACGTGCTAAACCAATAATCAAGGACACTCCTATCAAGCTAGCTGCACCATTTACAAATTCGTCAATAACTTCTTTTTCACCAATTCCATTTGGTCCAGTCGCTGTTAAAAACATGATGACAATCGTAATGGCTAAGAAAGAAGAAGCCATTGTCGGGAACCACCAGCCTTGGGACATAACCCCCCAGACCATTAAAGGAAATGATAGTGTAAAAAGAACTAAAATGAGTTTTTGCCTTAGGGTAAAGGCGACCTCTCCTAAGCCCGCCACTAATCCCCATTTTTGATTAAAAGCATCACGGTCTTCATAAGCATAAGAAAAGCGAGGATCTGCCTTGATCTTTTTAGCATACCAGCGGAGATAAGTCACTACAAAAATAGCACCTACAACGCAGCCAATGCTACGCCAACCCAAGCCTTCTGTAAAACTAATACCTGCCGCATTTGAGGCAATCACAGATGAAAAAGGATTAATGGTAGAAAATGAAGTCCCTACTGAACTAGCTAAGAAAATGGCACCCACACAAATAATAGCATCATAGCCCATGGCCAAGAAAACCGGAACAAGAATTGGATAGAAGGCCACTGCCTCTTCTTCAATCCCACAAAGAGTACCGCCCAAAACCATCAGCAAGGACACTAAAAAGACAAGGGTAAATTCTCTTCCCTTGGTTTTTTGCGTTAAAGCAAGTAAACCTGACTCAAAAGCACCACTGCGACGAACAACTCCAATCATTCCCCCTAAAACCATGATAAATACCATAATATCAACAGCTTCTATGGTTCCGTTTACCATACTGGTGGTAATATCAGCAGGACTAGCAGGATTTTGCTGTAATCTTTCGTAAGTATTGGGAACAGAAATCGGTTTACTAATGGCACCTGATGTAAACTCTTCAATGTTAATATGGACACCAAGCTTGTCCAATTCTTTCTGAGTAGCTGCCAGAGTCTCAACCTTTCCAGAAGGTTTGGTAACCACTAATTGAGAGGTTTCTGGCTTGTACAGCAACTTAGCATAAGACCCCGAGGGGACAATATAGGTAGCTAGAACAGAGACAATGGTTAAGATAAATAGTATCGTGAAGGCACCGGGCATGCGAAAACTCTTTGTTACCCTTCCTTCTTTTTTAGTATCACTCATTTTCATATCAATTCTTCCTTTACGATGTGCGGAATATTGTCTGCTTAAGGGCATCAAAAAGGGGGTGAAAATATTGGGGGGCTAACCCTCCTTATTTTCACACCCTGAGGCTTTACTTGGTAATATGGGTACCCGTTTTACCATTTAAAGCGTCTTCTAGACCTTCTAAGGAGGTTATGATAGCTGTTCCTGCCGGATTGTGATCAAGGAAACTCAAGCAAGCTATGATTTTAGGCAGCATACTGCCTTTGGCAAATTCCCCACGATTGACATATTCTATCAGTTCCTTGGTGGTTACCGTTGTCAAACTCTCCTGATTCGCTTTGCCATAGTGAATATAGACATGTTCAACAGCCGTCAGAATAATTAATTGGTCAGCTCCTAATTTCCCAGCTAGCAGAGCACTGGACTGGTCTTTGTCAATAACTGCTGGAACTCCTTGATAGGAACCGTCAGTGGTTTTGATAACAGGAACACCACCGCCACCCCCTGCAATTACCAAGATCCCTGCTTCAATCAGGGTCTTGATACTGGTCAATTCTAAAATATCTTTTGGTGCAGGTGATGCCACCACCCGACGATAGCCACGTCCTGCGTCTTCAACAAAGGTATAACCTTTTTCCGACGCTATTTTTTCAGAGGTTTCTTTATCATAAAAACGACCAATTGGTTTCGTCAGGTTTTGGAAGGCCGTATCCCTTGGATCAACCTCGATTTGAGTGACAAGGGTGGCTACTTCTTTTGCCATACCTTCTTGACGCAAGGCATTTAATAAACTTTGTTGCAGGTGATAGCCAATATAACCTTGACTCATGGCGCCACATTCTGGGAAAGGAAAAGTCGCCCCTTGACCATGTTCTGCCGCAAGATTCATGCCAAGGTTAATAGCTCCAATCTGAGGCCCATTACCATGACTAATCACCACTTCATGACCTGCTTGAATGAGGGCAACTAGAGATTTAGCTGTCCCTTTAACCAACTCAAGCTGTTCTTCTGGAGAATTGCCCAGGGCATTTCCTCCTAAGGCTACTACGATTTTTGCCATTGGCTTTCCTCCTAATCACCTAAAGTTGCCACCATAACGGCTTTGATTGTGTGCATGCGATTTTCAGCTTCTTGGAAGACAACAGAATGCGGCCCTTCAAAAACCTCGTCAGACACTTCCATTTCCTTTAAGCCATAGTGGTCGTAAATCTCTTTCCCAATTTTGGTATCACTATTATGGAAGGATGGCAAACAATGTTCAAAAATGACATTTGGATTTTGTGTCATGTCAATCATGTCTTGGGTGACACGGTAAGGTTCTAGAAGAGCAATTCTTTCCTTCCAGACGTCATCAGGTTCCCCCATAGAAACCCAGACATCCGTATAAAGGACATCAGAATGAAGAACCCCTTTTGCAATATCATCTGTAATCTCAATAACGGCACCTGTTTTCTTAGCAATGTGTTGACATTTTTCCAAAAGTTTTGGATCAGGACTTAATGCTTTAGGGCAGACCAAATGGTAGGTCATTCCCATAATGGAAGCACCAATCATTAACGCATTGGCCACATTATTACGACCGTCTCCAACATAAGTAAAGTTTATCTCACGATAGGGTTTGTTAAGGCATTCTTTAGCAGTTAAAAAGTCAGCCAAAACTTGGGTTGGGTGATCAGCATCTGTCAAGCCATTCCATACTGGTACCCCAGCATATTCAGCAAGGGTTTCAACGGTTTTTTGAGAGAAGCCGCGGTATTCAATCCCATCATACATGCCTCCAAGAACCCGAGCGGTGTCTTTGGCAGTTTCTTTTTTACCCATTTGACTACCAGTTGGTCCAAGGTAAGTCACACGGGCACCTTGGTCATAAGCTGCTACTTCAAAGGCACAGCGGGTGCGGGTAGAATCTTTTTCAAAGATGAGAGCGATGTTTTTACCAACCAATCGCTGTTGTTCGACACCTGCGTATTTGGCCCGTTTTAAATCTTCGGAAAGATTTAAAAGAAATTCGACTTCCTGAGTTGTGAAATCCAATAAGGTTAGAAAATTACGGTGACGTAGATTTTTCATTGCTTATTACCTCCTTTTTATTTATACTTATAATATAGTTAGCGCTTTCACAAATCCTCAATTTTACTCACAAATCTTCAAAAGATATTTTTTAGGAAGTCTCTATGCTCGATATTTTAACCAAAAATCATGTGGAAAGACGGCAACGAATTATGATTGCCGCCATCACTATTGCCTTAGCTGCCCAAATTTATATTTCTGTCATTACCGACGGTTTTATCCTAACCTTGTCGCTTTTTATTTTGCCAGTTTTTCTTTATTTTAACGATGATGTCAATCCTTTTCACATTTGTCTAGGCATTGCCCTTGTCTCTCCTATATTTAGAGGAATGATATTGACACTGGTCGGTGATGCCTCCTTTTTTAAAATTATAGAGTTTGTCTTTACCGACATGGTTTTTTACTTATGCTATGGCTCTTGTTTTTACATGTTATATTGGAAACGTTCCTATCGCCATAAAGGGACTTTTTTTCTAGCCATCATCATTTGTGATTATTTATCCAATATTTTGGAAATCAGCCTTCTCCTTAATTTTCAAAACTATACGGTTAAAACCTTTCAAATCCTTTTTCTGACAGCCCTCATTCGAGCCTTCGTCAGTTGTACTCTGGCCTATACTTATCGCTACCTGACCCTCTTGTTACTCAAAGAATACCACGAGCAACGCTACTATTATTTCATTTGGTCAACGTCCGCTGTCAAAAGTGAAGTTTATTTTATGCAAAAAAACATTCTTGAGATTGAAAACATCATGAAGAATGCCTACCTCTTAAATAAGGAATTAGAAAAACTGCAATTACCACAACACTACCAACATTTGTCCTTAGACATTGCAAGAGACGTCCATGAAATCAAAAAAGATTACCAAAATGTTATTAAAGGATTGGGGACTTATTTTAGCGTGGAAAATGAGTCCAGCATGCTTCTCAAAGACATTTTTCGGATTGCCTTGTCCTATGTTCGGAGTCTCATTCAAGCCCACCAGCAAGATATTATCATTACCGAACACCTTCAAAGCAAGATGACCGTTTCCAACTATTATTTTCTGTTGACGGTTATCTCTAATATTGTTCTAAACGCTGTGGAAGCTATCGGCGCTCAGAAAAAAGGAACCATTGTGGTCACTACCGAGGAAAACGGCCAAATGCTTCGCATTATCATTAGTGATAACGGCCCTGGTATTTCTGATAAAATGAAACCTCACATTTTTCAACCCGGCTTTTCAACAAAATTTGATGTCAATGGCGATATTTACCGCGGAATTGGGCTTTCCAATGTCAAGACAATCGTTGAAGAACAATTTAATGGGAGCATTTCTTGTTCAGATACCCTACCCAAAGGAGCTACTTTCACGATTACCTTGAGCAAAGAGCAGTTAATAAATGGAGTGAGCAAATGAAATTTTATATTATTGATGACGATCCTTCGATAACAATGATTCTCCAAGACATCATTGAGGCAGATTTTAACCACACCATCTGTAAAACAACGACAAACTCTAGAGAAGCTTACAATGATTTACTGGTTTCTGATGTTGATATTGTCCTTATTGACTTATTAATGCCCAAGCTTGATGGGGTAACCTTAGTAGAGAAGATTCATCAAAGCCGACCAAGTTTAAAGTTTATTATGATTTCTCAAGTCAAAGATGAAACACTACGCCAAAATGCTTATAAAGCTGGCATTGAATTTTTTATTACTAAACCCATTAATATCGTTGAAGTTCGATCAGTCGTGTCCAAAGTCAAAGAAAGTATTGAAATGGAAGCCAAATTAAAGCTAATCCAAGAACTTCTAGGACCCTCCTTAGCTAAAGAAACACAAGACACCATGGCAGCACGACAGCTTGACAAAATTCAGTCCATGCTATCTTACTTAGGGATTACAGCTGAAGCCGGTTATACTGATATTATGACCATCTGTAACCTCATGCTAGAATATACCATTTCCTTTGAACAGATTGATTTTGAAAAACACCTATCCCTAGATGCCCATGCTCAAAAAATTATGCTGCAACGAGTACGGCGAGCCGTCAAAAAAGCAATGGTGAACATTGCTCATCTGTGTATCAATGATTTTGAAAATGACATCTCACTCCAATATGCCAATGCCCTTTTTGGCTATCAAAATATCCACCTTGAAATGCAAGTTATTCAAAAACAAGGTTTACAAGGTGGGAAAGTCTCCCTACGAAAATTTTTTGACGAATTGATTGTTCAAAGCCATAATGCCTTGTTCACTTAGCAACAAACACAGGACACTTGGAAACAAAAAAGCTTCCCAAATAACTGGGAAGGTTGTTTATAATCCAACGTCTTTTAAAGCGTCAGCTAATTTTCCAAAATCTTGAATAGACAAGGCCTCACCACGAATAGAGGGCTTGATATTTGCTAGTGCCAGACCTTTTTCAAGTTTGGCTTTACTGTCTTCAGACTTACCAAAATGGCTGGTCAAGTTATTCCACAAGGTCTTGCGACGGTGGACAAAGCTGAGACGAGACACCCTGAAAAAGAAATCTTCGTCCTTAACCTCAATCAAAGGCTGGTCGCGACGCACCATTTTGAGGATAGCACTATCGACATTTGGAGCAGGTACAAAGACGGTGCGCGGCACAATGAAGGCAACCTTAGCCGTCATGTAATACTGCACCGCAATAGACAAGGAACCATAAGCTTTGGTATTTGGCTCAGCAGAAATACGGTCTGCCACTTCACGTTGCATCATGACTACAAATTCTTGGAATGGAATCTTACTCTCAATCAAGTGCATGAGGATAGGTGTGGTAATGTAGTAAGGCAGGTTAGCCACCACCTTGATAGGCAGATCAGGATTTTTAAACTGCTTGATTTGGGTCTGCAAATCAGCCTTTAAAATATCTTGGTTAACCACCTGCACATTATCAAAATCACGCAGGGTGTCTGCCAAAATTGGTACCAAGCGGTCATCAATCTCAAAAGCCATCACTTCGGCAGCATTTTCTGCCAAAAATTCTGTCAAAGCCCCGATTCCAGGACCAATTTCAATAACGTTGACCGACTGATCAATCTCAGCTGTGTCAACAATTTTCTGTAAAATATTAGTGTCGGTCAAAAAGTTCTGACCAAAAGACTTCTTAAAGGTAAACCCGTGACGATCAAGGACAGCCTTGGTCACGCTATAATCTGCAATACGCATCATGTTAGTTCTTTCTATTTCAAATCGTCAAAATAATAAGGGGTTAGAAACTCAGTTTCTTCAATCAGTCGCTGACACCGCTAATAGGTACGTACGATAGGATTCAACAACTGGACAAGGTAGCGGTAAGAAATCATCTATTTCTTAAGCATCAACAAGGTGGCACAACTTGGTCTGCAAAGAAATACCATCAGCATTCAAATATGAATCCTCCACAAATTCAGCTAAATAGCTTTGCCATTTTTCCTTGTTCATTGGCCTTTCGGAAATCTAAAAGTCAGGCTGCCTAACCAGTAAAATCACTTCATCATAGGAAGAGTAATCCTAATCATCTGATTCAAAGTGGTTGCAAAACAAACACTTGACACCATGTCCTTTATTCCCCATAGACTCCCATCACTTCTTCTACTTCTGCTAGGGTAATGCCAAATAATTCGAGACGCTTGAGCAGTTGTTTGCCGTTGGCATAGCCGATGCGGAGCTTTTCACTCAAGTACTCCCTACGTTTACGGCTATCTGCCGCCATTAAAAGGCCTAGACGAATCAGGTCTGCTTGGCTAATGTCAAAATAAGACTCATCATCATATTGCTGGGTGACCTGAGTAAGCGCCTTTTGGAGATCCTCAAAATTGGCATGTTCAACACCTAAGGAACGACCCTTAGTCTTAGAACTTGGGACAGCCTCATTTCGGTTTAAAAAGGCGTGACGAGCTGTTGGCACAGCTGCCATAATGAGCTTGCGAATACGCTCACCGTTATAATCTGGGTCTGTCAAAACGATGACGCCACGCAAGTCGTTAAGCCGATCAATCCGTTCTAAATCTTCTTCCGTAATGGCAGATCCTCTGGTCTCATAGGTGTCTACATTGTAAAAACGGCGGAGGTTAGCCGTGTCGTCCTTACCTTCTACAACAAGTACCTCTTGAATATTAATTTTTTCAGTCAAGCTTGAATACCCTCTTTGCATTAGCAGTCGTTGCTGCTGCAATTTCTTCCACAGTCATCCCACGTAGCTCTGCGATTTTATCAACCACATAGCGAGTATAGGCTGTATGATTTTGCTTGCCACGTTTTGGCACTGGAGCAAGATAAGGGGCATCTGTTTCTACCAAAATCTTATCCAAAGGCAAGTGCTGCGCTGCCTCTTGAATATCAAGAGCCTTTTTGAAAGTGACTACACCTGAAAAGGAAATCATCATGCCAAGTTCAATAAAACGCTCAGCCATCGCAAGCGAACCTGAGTAAGAATGCATAACACCTCCACGAGGGCCAACACCAGCTGCTTTGATGACCTCATAGGTATCTTCTAAAGCATCGCGGGTATGCACCACAAAAGGCAGGTCGTGATCTTTTGCTAATTGCATTTGGCGGTTAAAAACCTCTATTTGTACCTCTTTTGGGTCCTCCATCCAATAATAGTCTAAGCCAATTTCACCTAGAGCAATCACTTTGGGATGTGATAATTGAGAAACAATAGATTCCTCAACAGCCTGTGAATAGGATCCCGCTTCTGTGGGGTGCCAACCAATCGTCGCATAAACATTAGGATACTTGTCTGCAAGAGCCAGTGCTCCTTCAATGGTAGCCTGATCAAAGCCAACCACGTTGTGATAGGCTACACCCATGCCTTGGGCCAAAGCCAACTCTTCCGCTTCATGTCCTTGAAATTCTGCTACATTCAAATGGGTATGGGTATCAAAAATAGCCAGATGTTCTACTTTATTTATCATAGTTTTATTATAACACAAAGAGTTGATACATATGTTAAAACTTGGCAGCTTTTAAGAGACTAAAAAAGATTCCTAGGAGACTGTCCTCATTGCTTATGGCTTTCGGGGGAGAGTGAAAGATAGCATTAACCCAACAAGAGCAAGACCTGAAATGACCTGATAGGTAAACCGAAACCCCTGTTCTAAGGTTACTTTTGTTCCCATAAGGCTAATCGCTGTCCTAGTGGCTACAAAAAGTTGTCGCGTAGCACTATTCATGGCACTTCATGGCACTTCCATGAGGAATTAACCTTATCGGCAGAGCATTCATGGCACTAGTCGTTAGTGGGGTGCAGTGCCGTTACATATAACTTTTCACTTGAAAAACAGGTTGTGTAACAAGTTGATACAGGAATCATTATCCCATTGACCAACATGAAGATAGTGGTTAACCATTGAGCCCTATCCAAAGACAGATCAAAAGAAGCCATGATGCCTGGGAGAGCTGTTGTTAATAAGGTTTGGTTTAATAAGGCAACAAATACCCCCAACATCATGAACAAAACCGTCCAATAACGCTGTGTCCTACTTAGTGCCATAGATAATTCCCCTTTCAATTCTTTTTGCTTGAAAAGAAAACAAGTTTCATTTACAATACTCCTATCCTATATTACTATATAGTGCTATATAGTGCTATATCAATTCTTTCACCTTGCCTAGTTAAGAGCCTTCCTAACTAAGAAAAATCCTTGGCTAAGCTAACACTCATTGCACTAGAAACGGAGATAGCTCATGATTAACTTCAAGAAAACAGCCCTCGTTTTAATTGATTTGCAAAAAGGCATCTTAGAAATGCCTACAGCTCCTCACTCAAAAAGAACCGTTCTTTCAAATGCTCAAACGATGGTTGACCTTTTCCGCCAAAATGACGCCTTTATCGCCTTTGTCCGAGTTCAATTCCACGATGGCAAGGACAAGCTAGCTCCCAATGCCATCATGGACCTTCCTGGTAAGAAACCTTCTGCTACTTTTAGCGATTTCGCCGATGAACTAGGTGTTACTAAAACAGACTATGTGATTAATAAACGCGGTTTCAGTGCTTTCTTTGGAACTGATTTAGATTTACAACTCCGTCGTCGTGGCATTGATACTATTGTGCTAGGAGGTATTTCTACCCATGCAGGGGTTGATACAACAGCCCGTGATGCATATCAATATAACTATGACCAATATTTTCTTACAGATATGATGGCTGCTGCCACTGCTGAATTGCACGATTTTCCAATCAAACACCTTTTTCCGTTGATGGGGCAGCCCATGACCACCCAAGACTTCTTGGATACTCTAAACTGCTAAGCTTTTACGACTAACTAAAGAAATGGTCAACCACCCTTTTCTGATCTATGTTATACTAATAAGTAGTTAGCCCTTTAAGGAGTGTACCCATACCATGTCTAGAAATCACCGACTCATTACTAAAATCGAAGCTGCCTTGGACCACATGACCAGCTTGGAAAAAAGCATTGCGCAATTTTTTATCACAACTGACTTAACCCCCGAAGAATTAACAGCCTCCCAAATGACTAAACGGTTACACGTTTCTCAGGCAGCCCTGACGCGTTTTGCTAAAAAATGCGGTTTTACTGGTTATCGCGCCTTTGCCTTTGATTACATTCATGGTCTCCAAGAAGCCGAAGATAATTTCCAATCCATCAATTTAGAATTAACCAAAAGGGTCTTGATGGATTATGATGCTCTGATCAACAAGACATACGACCTGGTTGATGAAGAAAAATTACTACCTTTGGCCAACTTGATTGACAGGTCTGATCGTGTGTACTTCTTTGGAAAGGGTTCCTCTGCACTCGTCGCTCAAGAAATGAAACTACGGTTCATGAGACTTGGTTTCATCTGCGATGCCTATTCCGATACAGATGGCTTCATCTGGGCCAATAGTCTCGTTAACGACAACTGTCTTGTCTTTGGTTTTTCATTATCTGGTAAGACAAGCTCTGTGATTAAAGCCCTCCATCAAGCCAGCCAACGTGGAGCTAAAACCATCTTATTGACGACAGATACCGAAACTGACTTTGGTGAGATTTTCGATGTGATTCACGTATCGTCTACCCATCAGTTGAACTACGGTAATCGTGTATCCCCCCAATTTCCCCTCCTTATCATGATGGACATCATCTATGCTTATGTCTTAGCCATCGATAAACCGCATAAGGAGAAAATCTTTAAAGACACCATTATTGCTGAAGACAAAAAACATCTTTAGGAGAAGACAAAGAGAGACTGTTTGTCACAGTCTCTCTTTATTTTTATAGACGGTTTAGCTCTAGCCTTCCATGTGAAAAAGGTACTTGTTATTGAGACTAATCTTCTTTTTCAAGCAGTTGATTAATTTCTTGACTGTATAAGATAGCTTTTCCGCCATAAATAGCCTGAATACCATTTTTAACGTCTAAGACAGCAGTCGCACCAAGGGCTGTTAAAAGGTCTTTATTAACCTGCTGACTGTCAACAAGTGACACTCTCAACCGAGTTGCACAGGCAGTGACATCTTCAATATTAAATTTCCCTCCCAACGCTTCAATAATGGTTAGAGATTGCTCATGCAAAGTGGTAGCTGAAGAATGTCCTGTTCCTGCTACTGGTTTTTCAGCTGAGTCAGTTTGAGTAAGCATTCCTGGGATAGCTACCTTAAAGTGAGTAACACAGTATTTAAAGACAAGGTAATAAACCATGAACCAGACCACACCAACAGGAAGAACCAAAAGCCAATTGGTATGACTATTCCCTTGAAAAACTCCAAAGATCAAAAAGTCAATCAATCCTCCTGAAAAAGAATTTCCAATACGAATAGATAACAAATCTGCCACAAGGAAAGAACAGCCATCAAGAAAGGCATGAATAACATATAACCACGGTGCCACAAATAAAAAGGAAAACTCAATTGGCTCTGTAATCCCTGTTAACAAAGACGTCAAGGCACTACTTGAATAAAAACTCCCAAATTTTTTGCGATTGGTTTTTGGAATCGAGTGGTACATGGCCAAGCAGGCTGCTGGCAAGCCAAACATCATTGTTGCAAAGCGACCTGCAAAGAAACGTGTTCCATAGGTAAATAGACCACTGTGACGAGTATCAGCTAATTGAGCAAAGAAAATATTTTGTGCCCCTTCAATTGTTTTACCAGCTACAACTTCTGTGCCTCCCAAAGAAGTGTACCAGAACATCGGATAAATCGTATGGTGTAAACCAACAGCACCTGTTAGACGGAGAAAGAAGCCATAAAGGAAGGTTCCAAAACTTCCCATATCTGCAATCTTTTCTCCAAAAACCACTAAAAGCTGTTGAATCGGAGGCCAAATCACATAAAAAATACTACCAATCGCAATCGCTGCGAAAGCTGACACAATCGGGATAAAACGTGATCCGCCAAAGAAACCTAAAAAGGCAGGTAATTCTATCTTACGATAACGATTATGTAAACTAGCAACCACTAATCCGATAACCAAAGCTCCTAGAACCCCAGTATCAATTGTTGCATCTTTAGCAGCGAATAAGGCAAGATAGCCACTAATTGTTGCTGTAAAGACAAGGTAGGCAACCCCGCCAGACAATCCTGCTGTTCCCTTATCACCATTTGCAAGTCCAACAGCCACACCAATAGCAAAAATAAGGGCGATATTGGCAAAAACGGCATTACCAGCAGTGCTCATAATTGTAAAAATTGCCTGCAACCACCCTTGATTTAAGACAGGAAATTGAGCAATAGCGTTACTATTAGATAAGGCTCCACCGATACCCAACAACAAACCAGCTACTGGTAAAATCGAAATTGGCAGCATGAATGCCTGCCCCAATTTTGAAAACTTTTTAAAATCCATTACGTTTACTCCTCCTTAAGCGCTTCAATAAAACGCTCTGCAATTTCTTTAGGTCTTGTGATGGCACCGCCAACAACAATACCTGCAACCCCTATCTCATTAATTTTCTTGGCTTCTTCTGGGGAATGAATCTTCCCTTCAGCAATAACCGCAATGCCTTCTTTGCAAAGAGCTGCTATCAATGCCACATCAGGACCTGCTTCTTGACGACTATATGGGGTATAACCTGAGAGCGTCGTTCCAACAAAATCAACACCAGCCTTGGCAGCTGCTACTCCTTCTTCAAGGGTACTAATATCTGCCATTAAAAGCTGACTGGGGTATTTTTCCTTAACTTGTCGAATAAAACTAGCAATATCCAAACCATCATGTCGATCACGTTTGGTACAGTCCATGGCAATCACTGCGATGTTTAAGGCAGCTAATTGGTCCACTTCAGTCATCGTTGCCGTGATAAAAGGCTCTTGCGGTGGGTAATCTTTCTTAATAATACCAATAATCGGTAAATCTGTTAGGGCTTGAATTTCTTTAATATCCCTAACCGAATTGGCTCTGATGCCAACAGCACCAGCTTCTTGAGCAGCTTTTGCCATCAATGGCATAATACCCCCAGTCTCTGAATAGAGGGGCTCCCCTGGCAAAGCCTGACAAGAAACAATAATCCCACCCTTCAGCTGCTCCATCAGCTTTTCTTTGGTTAGTTTATCAGACATAGCTTCTACTCCTTGTATTCTTATTTTGTAATCAAGAGGACATTCACAAATTTATTATAACAATAATTAAAGCGTTTTCGATGCCTGTCAAGCGTTTAGAAACCACTTTCATTTTTTTCTCAAAATTCCCATTTTTTTGAATTTGTTTTCAGAGCGTTAAAAAAGCGCCATTAACGCCCTGATAAACCAAAACGTGTCCTGCATTCTTTTCTAATAAACGTGGTGAGAAAGGTTTCTGATAACAGTAAATATCAAGGGCAGGCTGACAAACAAAAAACCAAGAGCCTCGAGCACTCTTGGTTTACTTTAATTGTATTCTTTGCAATTAAGCTGATAATACTTTACGTCCTTTACGACGACGTGCAGCAAGCACGCGACGTCCGTTTTTAGTTGACATACGGTGACGGAACCCGTGTTTACGTTGACGACGGATTTTACTTGGTTGATAAGTACGTTTCACAGTGAATACCTCCTCATAGATTTTGTATTCGTTTAGCCGGCTATTTGTGATATCAGTTACTAAACATACCATAATATTTTATAAGAAATCACACTGCTTGTCAAGGTATATTTCCCATTTGTTTTGGCAACTGCTTTTTTCTACCTACCTTTGCCTTTCCCGCAATTTTTGATTGATAGCTTGACTGCTACGATAATTCAAGACGTAAATGCAAAGCCAAATAATGAGATAGATGAACGAAAATTCTAGGAAAAAACCTAGATATTCTTGCGGCGATAGCCAATGATTATAGGTATTCATGGCAAAAACAATAAGAACCGTGGTTAAAAAATGACAAGCACTTTTTTGCAAGAATGACCAGTTCTCAATATCATAATAGAGTGAAGCTAGTCCCATCAAACCACTAAAAACTAAACAGGATACCATTTTTGAGGCGGTTTGAGTTTTGATCCCTGCGACCATTAAAGAAAGACTATAAATGATCCCCCCTATACCGACACCATAGAAATACATGTGAATGACTTTTTTCATTTTTTCTCCCTCACAATCCTCATTTTTCTTCTAGATTTTTCACGTAACGACGGCTAATGACCATTTTGGTCCTGTTGGTTAAAATAGCTAGCATATTGCCAGAAAAAGAAGCTTCCATCATCTGCAAGTAATCCAAATGAATCAAAGCCTGTTTGGATACTTGAATAAATTGATCAGTGGGTAAACGGTCCTTCATCTTGTACAGGCGTTCCCGCATGCGGTAGGAGTTATCTCTAGTCATGAGAGTCCCCATCAACTTGGAGGGCAATAATCTCCTCTATTTTCAGCAAATAAATGTCGTCATCGGACTTAACCGCAATAACATCTATTTTCATGACTTGAACGTTTCCAAATAGACTAGCAAATCTGACACTTCTCTATCATACTTGTGCTTTCTCAATAGTCAAAACCAAATCGTTCTGCGCTTTGTTTTCTTTAAATAGCCACTTCATCGCTAATCCCCTTCATTTCTTTCTTACCCACACCATCTCAAAAAATGGATGCTCTGAGGGCAACTGTCAGCTAAGAGGTTCCATTTTTGAGGTAAGCGGTTCAAATGATGTCTGGTTTTCTGGAAATTTTATTTCTTGCAGCCATTCTTAGCAAAAATAGCAAACAAGATTATAGCAAGTAAAATCACGATGGCTATGCCATTCTTGACCTCAACTGGTTGAGATTTTCTCCCTTTTTAATCAGCTATCTGAGCTTCTCCCCCTATTTTTTGACCCTCTCCTTACCTTCCAACAAACGCTTACAACTCTGTGACACCTTTTTTAACAAAAAAATCTTGTAACAAGTTGTTACAAGATTAGGCTGTTATTCTGATAATGTTACCACCACATAGCGGTTAGGGTCATTCCCTTCGGAATAACTATCAACACCTCTAATGGTTGAAACCGTTTTGTGAACAATTTTACGCTCACTATTGCTCATAGGATCCATGGTATAATCTTGACCAGACTCCAAGACACGTTTAGCAACCTTCTGGGTAAAGTCAATCAAGATTTCTGTGCGATGTTCAACATAATCATGCACATTCAAGGATACTGAAAAATTCTTGGAATAACGATCGTGCAAGAAGTTTTGCGCCAACAGCTGAAGGGACTTCAACACCTTACCATGATAACCAATCACACGACCCGCTTCTGGTGTTTCAATTTGTAGATTGATTTGACGACGGTTATTACTGGTTTCGATAGAAACTTCAATATCCATTTCGTAAATGATTTTAGTCACATAATCAGAAACTTCTTGAGCAGCTTTTGCAATATCCTTACTCAAGCTGTCATCACTAACACCTTGGCTAGCCTGCGCCCCCTCAACAGGAGATGACATTGGAACTGTATCTTCCACCTCTTTAACAGGGGTATTAGAAACCTGAGCTGGACTATTTTCGGGTGTTAAACTGACTACTTTATCATTTTCCACCGCCATCTCTTGAGCAGTTTTTATCTCCTCAAGTTCCACTTCAGCAGGATTGACCACTGGAGCATTCTGACGATTAATATCGTCTGGAACACCACGAGTGGCTTTTTTATCGGCCTTGTAGACTGTCTTATCGCTAATACCTTCGATAGCAACTTGGGCTGGTTTTTTACCAAAGCCTAGGAAGCCCTTCTTCTCTTTTGAAATGACCGTAATATGCGCTTTAAGACGTGATAACTCCAACTCTTGGAGGCCTTTTTCGATAGCTTCCTCGACCGTTTTTCCTGTAAATAATGCCATAACCTAAACTCCTATTTTCTCTTCATTGCTTTTTTACGAGCACGACGTTCACGAAGGCGACGCTCTTTTTCTTCAGTCGCAAGACGCTGTCTTTCCGCAATAATCTTAAAGGGATTGTTTAATAATAATAGTTGAACCACTTGGAAAGCATTAGATACCGCCCAATAGAGCACAACCCCGCTGGCCAAATTGAAGCCCATGAAAAAGATCATCAGTGGCATCACATAAATCATAATGGCCATCATCATGTTCTTTTCCTTGGCAGCTAAATTGGTCAACCAAGTGGACAAGAAAGTAAAGACAGCTGCCAAAATCGGCAAAATATACAAATGGTCATGTTGTGCCAATTCAACCCACAAGAAGGTTCCTGTTTTCAAGAAAGGCACGCGCGTCAAAGCTTGGAAAAGAGCAATCATAACTGGCATTTGAATCAAGAGAGGCAAAAGACTGGCATATGGATTGACTCCGTATTTTTTGTAGAGAGCCTGACTTTCTTCAGCCAATATCATGCGTGTCTCTGCATCCTTGCTAGCGTATTTCTTTTGCAACTCCCTAAGTTCAGGTTGGATGTCTTGCATCTTCTGGCTAGATTTGATTTGCATGTTAAACAAAGGCATGAGTAAGAGACGAATGATGAGGGTAAAGAGAATAATACCTACCCCGATTGACCCATCAAAGGAAAGCCATTGAATCGCTCTGGCAAAAAGGTAAACCAATTGCTCCCAACCACTGGTTGATTGGGCAGTTACTTCACCACGGCCGCAGGCCACTAATAATAGGACTACGGGAACTAAACCTACAATTTTAATTTTTTTCTTCACTCTCAAAACCTTCCTCAAGCAACTGCGCTAACTTTAAAACATGATGTAAATTTTGTTGAAGCTCATGATAATCTAAGGTTTCAACACCCTTGCGGGCAATCACCACAAAATCTTCTGACTTTAACTGATCTCCTAGAGCCATAAGAACATGACGAATCCTACGTTTAACAGCATTTCTGGACACTGCATTTCCTAATTTTTTACCAGCAGAAATCCCCACTCTGAAGTGTTTTTGGTCTTTTTTTAAATGATAAATGACAAATTTTCGATTTGCCATGCTTTTGCCAGCCTTAAAAATGGCCTGGAAATCTTTCTCACGCTTGACACGATAGGTCTTCTTCAAAACTTAACTCCATAATCTAAATTATTATCATTATACCACATCCCTTAAAAAATTAAAAAGCCCTAACCCTTTTAGATTAAGCCTTATTCTCATAATATTTTCTTTTTTCAAGCCCTCAGCGACCTAGTCAGGACAAAATCCTCTCATCAAATAAGCATTTCTCTCCTAAAAAAGAGCCAATTCTTTGAACAAATAGGGTAGCTTTCTCAAAATATCAACCAAGGTTTCAAAACGAGGGAAAACATGACCACCCGTTAGACGGGTGGTTTGAACCGGGGCTATAAGCCCACATCACCAGCCAGCGCCTAAAGACGCTGGCTTTCACTTTGTTCAAGCCTCGCTGCTCTTGACTCGTCACTAGCCTCTTAAAGAGGCAGTTGTACTACTTGCCACTATCCCTAAAGGGATCCTCATATTCTTTCACACTCAACTTATCAAGTGCTATATCATGTTTTTCCTGCTCTTGAATATATTTCTTTATGGTGGCTTCATTGAGACCAACTGTACTCACGTAATAGCCCTCTGCCCAAAAATGTCGATTCCCAAATTTGTATTTTAAGTTGGCGTGTTTATCAAACATCATTAAAGCACTTTTACCTTTTAAATACCCCATGAAACTTGATACACTTATTCGTGGTGGAATGCTCACTAACATATGAACATGGTCTGGCATCAGATGTCCTTCTATAATTTCCACTCCTTTGTAACTGCATCATCGGCGAAATATCTCGCCTAAACTGTTTCTATATTGATTATAAATAACTTTTCGTCTATACTTAGGTGTAAACATAATGTGATATTTACACATCCACTTTGTGTGTGATAAACTATGTGCCTTTTGTGCCATATTATTGTCTCCTTTCGCTTTACAGTTGGCTTGAACACCCTTATTGTATCGCGTTTGGAGATTTTTTTGTATAACATCTGATGCGCACCCGCATAGCGGGTGGTTTATTTGTCTCGCACCTATCGGAGCGAGACGGGCTTAAAGCCACATAAACAAAAAACCCGGCAAGCCGGGTCTTGATACTGATCTTACAATCAGCTAATGTGATATCCAAACAAAGACAACTGAAATGATCATGTCGCATACCGAGTCATCATATCAAAAATACTATCCTGTTTATGGAGAGAGAGAAAATAATATTTTGATTGAATTGGGGATTGACCACCCGATAAACTGATGATTTCGTAGATCTTTATTTACACTAGCTATTATAGCTGAAAATATCCTGATGAGGTCATCATTTCCTGAAATGTTGCTTTTTCGTCCTAAAATGTTATCTTTTTTCTTTATTTTTAATGAAGGGACTCCCATTTTTCAAAAAGACATTTCATTTTCAAACGTGAAACCATGCAGGAATCCCCATTTTCAAAATAAAGCAGCTGCTTGGCCTTGTCAATGCGGACAACCCTATCAAGATTGACCAAGTAGGACCTATGACATAAGAAAAGCTTAGGAGCAACGGCCTGTATTTCAGATAAATTACCATAGAATTCCAGTCTCTCCGTCTGGGTCCACAAACACACCTTGTGGGGCGTAGTTGCTGTGGCAAAGTATAAAATATCTTTGTAGGGTAGCTTTAATCTGGTCTGGGGCGTTTCAAACAAAAATATATCTTCAGATTCCCGACTTGACATCATCTCATAGGTGTAGCGAATACAGTCTTCAATTTGTTCCTTGAACTGCTCCTTATCTGCCGCCTTATCAATAAAATCCAGAGCAGAAACCTTATATTTGAAGGAAATAGGTGCAAATTCAGAATGAGTGGTCACAAAAACAATCACTGCATTGGGATCTTTTTGCCGGATATCTACTGCTAACTCAAGCCCACGACGAGCCTCATCACCAATCTCAATATCTAAAAAATACAGTTGATGGTCTCCTCTTTCTTGAATGCTCTCAAATAATTTTTGGGGATTTGAAAATACTTCTAGCTGATTACAAGGGATTTTAGTTGCTTCCAAGATAGCCACCACCACGGACTCAATGCGTGTCTGCTGGATAAAATCATCTTCAAGAATAAAAATATTCATCATACCTTATCTCATTTCTAACAGTTGTCTCAAGCGGTAATGATCGCTTTTAGTCGAAAACGTTATTTGGGGATGACCATTTAAGATTGTAAAGAAGCGAGACAGACTCTTTTGCTGAACATTAAAGAGTCTTGCCATATTAATACGGTTCGTTTTCGTGCTATTTTCAATAATAAAAAATTGTTTGCCATCTTGTTTAAAGTAGGCAATCGATAAGAAGGGCCTTCGGCTACCTTTTGCTGTCTCAATGGCATTATCCACTAAGCCAGTAAAGAGCACAATTAAATCGAGTAACTTAATAGGTAAATCATCAATCACATCTGGAATATCAATATATAACTTAATCCCATAATGTTGTGCCTCTAGTAATTTGGAATTCATAACACTGCGAATAACAGCCTCTTGGATATTGTCTAAAGAAGACACTTCATAACTGTTGCGCATCATGGAGGTTGCCGATTGCTGGATAACTGTTTCATAGACTTGGGTAATGGAGGTCATGTCCCCACTATCAATACTATCTTTTAAACTAATCAGGATATTTTCCGAATCGTGTTTGACTGTCCTGATTTCCTGATAAAGTTGCTCAATGGAATGATTGTAATTCTCGAGGTAACCAATACGTTCATTCTGAGCTTGAACTAGTTTTTGTGATAATTGATCTTTGGCAAATCGGTCCAATTTGACAACCACCCAGATTAAAATAGCTAAGTAGATAAAAATCAACATGGAGCGGCAGCGAAAGTAAAGGCTTAAAAAGTCGCTCTGCACATTGACCAAAAAATGCACAAAGAAATAATAAGAAAACATGGCAGTGTTCATCCAGAAAACCCATTTTTTCATCTTATCTTCGCTGATAAAGCGGAGCAGGCTAAGGTCAATGCTGAAAATGTAGCTAAAAAGATAAAACATCGGCAAAACACAAAGGTAACACAGTTCTAACAGCCTGAGGTCATTGTTGATTTGACTGATGGTAAAGCCTATAACAACGGGCAAAAAGAAGGAGCCAATCACACGAAAGAGCAACTCAACAATCATAATGGCAAAAAAACCATTAAAAATATGTTCGGATAATTTCTTTTGAGGAGCAAACAGTAAACTCACAATGATAAAAAAGAATTGGTCAATCAAAATCAGATTGTCAAACATCATATTTGCAATGATAAACATTAGCCCTGTCAGACACAAACGCTTCCAACTGAGCTTAATGCCTGAAGACTTTGAAAAAATGACCCAGCTATCAATAAAAATGGTGACATAGAAGAAAAACATACTGTGTGTCAAATTCATCTAGTTAACCTCCACTTTGGGAATTGTCAAGGTTTGACTAAACTGTTTGCGATAACTTTTGGTTCGTAAACCCAATTGAGGGTATTTTTGAAGAATACGCTGAGCATTTGCAAGGCCAATACCACGACCTGAACCTTTAGAAGAATAACCTTCCTCAAAAACTTTGCTAATATCAACCTTTCCCTTGGTGCTGTTGGTCACTACAAAAACCTGTTGATCATCTAGTAAAAAATAGGCGATGGACATGCGAGGTTCCTTTGCTTCCAAAGCTGCCTCGATAGCATTGTCACAAAAAATAGACATCAACAGCAGCAAATCTAGTTCAGAAATATAGGTACTTTCAATAATATCTGGAACTTCTACATTTAAAGCAATGCCAGATTTTTCAGCATTGATAATTTTAGCTGACAATAGACTTTTTATGGAAGAAATGCCAATTTTCCCTAATTTGGAAATATTATAGTGCTTATCATCCCAATAATCATTGGCTTCATGGACTGTTTTGGCATAAATGGTTTGAATATGACTAATAGAGCCGCTCTTGATAGCTTGACCTAGCTGCTCCAGTCGATCTAAATAATCATTTTGGAAGACCCGTACATCTCGATAGAGTTTTTCAAGGTGTTTGCCATAGGTTTCCAAATTGGCCACATAGGTCTGCTGCTCTTTTTTCAGTTCATTTTTAAGGTATTCTTTAGACCTATGGTTAAAGTAAGATAAGAGGTAAATCAACAGTAACATGAAAACCAAAAACAAAAGTTTATAAGACGTTGGGACAAGAAGCGAATGGTCAAAATGAAGAAAAGGATCCGTAAAGCCTAAAATCATGAAAATATCCACATAGTAGGCCACAATAAAAATCAGTAAAATTTTATAGAAATTACGAGACCTCATCGAATAATCTGCTTGGAATATCACTTTGTAATCTTTACCAACTAGGTAATTAATCACAGCAAAGCTGGGGAAAATCATCAGGTAAGTCAACAAATCAACAACAATATGATTCACGTAAAAACCATTGGTCAAAAAAATATAGGGAATGATAATAATCACAATAAAGCGTGACAAAAGGTCAATAAAGACACTGGGCGCAAAGGCCAAAAAGAGTGACTTTAGAGATGAAATGTGATGATTTTCTTGTTTTAAAATAAAGAGAAACAAAAAAGGATCAATTAATAACGGCGATAAATACGGAAACTGATTAAAAAATAGGGCTAAAGCCAAGACCAATAACTGTTTCCAAATCGGTAGGTTAATATCTGACAAGAAGGAAAAAATATAAAGTTCTGTCATATAATAGGCTATGATTGACAGAAATAAAAATACATAGTCGCTATGAGCCATTTTTCTTCCTTTCCAACTTTATTATTTTAGCATATTTTCTGACAATGACTATAATACTATTTGGTTACAGTTCGTTGACTAAAAACAGGCTAGAAGAATTGACCTTGACAAAATATTAAAGGATTATTGTACAACAATTGGGCAATAAAAACCATCTCTAAAACCAAGATTATACTAATCTTCTGAAAAAGTTCTTAAACAGGGCTATGACATTGAGATTGCCCCAAAAGCTTTACAAGTCAGCCCTGTCCCCCTATCCCTACGAACTACTGCTAACAGAACTGCTTGGGATATTTCTCTACACACTCTAAACAAAATGGTTGAAAAAAGATAAAAAGACTGAGAATTAAATTTCTCAGCCTCAGATTGAAGAAAAAGTCCATTTAGGACAATTTTTCTTCAATCTTTTTTCACTCTTCTAAAAAAGAAAAACTCCTGAAACACGACAACATAAGCGTTTCAAGAGTTGGTTGACATCATGATCATTAAATCATTTTCATTGACACCTTCTAAAAATAAAGTTTGTCTACGTTCTAAGACTGAGAATTAAATTTCTCAGCCTTATGACTGTACCATTATCTCTTGGCTCTTTGGTATGGAAAAGCAAGTTCAATAACTCCTTACAGCATCTTGTTAATGTGCTCAATGGATTTGTCACGACCTAATAAGTAAATGGTATTTGGTAACTCAGGACCGTGCATTTCACCGGACACTGCAATACGGATTGGCATGAAGAGGTTCTTGCCCTTGATACCTGTTTCTTTTTGCACAGCCTTGATTTGTGGGAAAATATTTTCTGGCTTGAAGTCTTCGTCTGACATGGCTTCTAGTTTTTTCTTGAAGGCTTGCAAGACTGTCGGAACGGTTTCACCAGCCATCACTTCTTTTTCAGCTTCTGTTAATTCTGGGAAGTCTGAGAAGAAAAGGTCGGTCAATGGAACAATCTCATCAGCCGATTTTAATTGAGGTTTGTAAAGCTCAACTAATTTTTCTGCCTTGTCAGTCAAGCGTCCTGCTGCTTCAAGGAAAGGTTTGCAGAGGGCATAAACAGTTTCAAAGTCCGCATTTTTCAAGTACTCATTGCTCATC
The DNA here is from genome assembly GCF_900636575.1 of Streptococcus canis. Taxonomy (NCBI): domain Bacteria; kingdom Bacillati; phylum Bacillota; class Bacilli; order Lactobacillales; family Streptococcaceae; genus Streptococcus; species Streptococcus canis. The sequence goes on along the minus strand of NZ_LR134293.1, from coordinate 795,452 downwards.
CAATCCATCTTCTTCTGATCGAAAGCAGCTGGAGACTTGCTGAGGCGATTTTCATCAAAAAGAGCAATTAATTGTTCACGAGAGAACATTTCTTCTTCTCCACCAGGATTCCAACCAAGAAGGGCAATAAAGTTAAAGACCGCTTCAGGCATATAACCCTTCTTACGGTAATCCTCGATAAATTGGAGGGTATTTGTATCGCGTTTGGACAATTTTTTCCCTGTTTCAGAATTGATGATGAGGGTCATGTGACCAAAGGCTGGCGCTTCCCACCCAAGGGCTTCATAAACCATTAATTGCTTTGGTGTGTTGGCGATATGGTCGTCCCCACGGATAACATGGGAAATTTGCATGTCATGGTCATCGACAACAACCGCAAAGTTGTAAGTTGGGTAGCCATCTTTTTTCTGAATGACCCAGTCTCCACCGATATTGCCACCTTCAAATTCAATATCGCCTTTAACCATATCCGTCCATTTGTAAATGCCAGCTTCGTTAACAGCTAACCGAACGGTTGGAACAATTCCTGCCGCTTCGCGTTCAGCAATGTAAGCTGCTTTTTGGTCTTCTGTCATGCCAAGGAATTCATTGATATAGCGAGGAGTTTCACCTGCTGCTTCTTGGCGCTCACGCTCTGCTGCCAATTCTTCCTCAGTCACGTAAGACTTATAGGCCTTACCTTCTGTCAATAATCGGTCAATGTATTGTTGATAGAGCTCTAGGCGTTCTGACTGACGGTACTGGTCATGGGTTTCTGGACTTTCGTCCCAATCCATGCCAAGCCATTTCAAATTTTCTAATTGTGAACGCTCACCATCTTCCACATGACGTTTACGGTCGGTATCTTCAATACGAATGATAAACGTACCGCCATGATGACGTGCATAAAGGTAGTTAAAGAGCGCTGTCCGCGCATTTCCGATGTGTAATAATCCAGTTGGACTTGGTGCGTAACGCACACGAATTGGTTTTGTTGACATGTGAGTCTCCTGTAACATTTTCAAAATTCAATCGTTCTTATTATAGCACTAATTAACTAAAAAGGGGAGGAGATTTGTCTTTTTCAGACCATATCATGGTTTCTCTTGCCAAGAAAAGAGACACTTTTTAGTCCATTAGTCCTCTTTTTTGATAGAAATTGTCGAAAGAGAGAAGTCATGAGTTTTATAAACGTAGATAATCAGTAAGAAACTAAAAGCTATCAATAGCAGGCTAATCCAATCCAAAGAAAGCAGGACAACAAGAACTGAAACCAGAAGGCGGGATAAAACAGCACCAAGCTGGACATAAGTTCCTACTCCAGAGCCAATCATGGCAATCTTTTCTTCTGGTAAAGTATTCTTGATTAAGGCATTTAATTTGGGATTAATCATACCAGAAATAATGGTTGTTAAGACAAGGCTGATGTAAAGCCCATAAATAGAGTGACAGAGAAGACTGATAAAAATAAAAGGAACCATCAAACTAATCCCTTTGACCAGAACAAGCAGCTTACTTTTTTTAAACAGGGGCATGGCTAAAAAGCCACCCATAATGGTACCTGCAATACTAAAAAAAGAGCAGAACCAAAACAATTTATTCTGCTCTATGAATGGTCTAAAGGTAATGAATGTCAAGACTTGAGAAAATCAAATCGGCATCAAGTACCAAGACCTTTTCAGCTGCTGGGTAATTAGGGGCTTGGTTGACCGAACTAAAAACATGGTCGCCTTTGACATCAACGCGCCAATGGCTAGGAACATAAACAGTCACTGATGAGAAGATGGCATCAACCTGATAACAGGCCCTCTCCCCTTCTATCTCAGCTTCATTGAAATAGACCGTCGAACTGCCAAATACAACGTCTATTGAATCTTCTGAAAAATGGTTGTCGTTAATATAGCGGTTGAAACTGCCAAACACCTTACTAAATCCTTGGCTTTTCCCTTCTTGCTGATTTGAATAACGGGAGATAGTCCGATTATAGTAACCAGAAAGGCTGGACCCTTTAAAAATTAAGAGCAAGCCCATGGCCACTAAGACGGTCACCACCATTAATAGACCACTGGATATATTGATCCAATGGAAAATATCATTCAACTGGGCAAGGCTCCAGATCGCTAAAAGAGTACCTAAAATAAAATGTCTCTTACTGAATTGAATGATTGCTCCAATAGTTAAAAAGGTGATCCATAGAATGGTCCAAATCGGTAGCTGATAAAGCCCTAATTGTTCTTTGAAAACCAAGAGGGCAGCCAATAAAATCAATCCTATTCCTAAAAATGTACGTTTCATGCCTTACCTCGTTTCTCTAAGTTTTTCTTTTAATAATTGGTAATAATGCCGCGACACATGAACTTGTTTGTGAGTATCATAGAAACAAATACGACTAGTTCCTGAAAAGGACTTTTCGAGGGAATAAATGCAACTGGTATTGACAATGGTTGCTTTAGCCACACGACAAAAGGATGGAGGAAGATAAGCTTCCAGTTCATACAGTTTTAATTTGACCTCGTAAGCATTGTCTTTAGAGTGCCCAAAAACTTTGGACCCGTCTGTCTCAAAAAAGAGAATTGTTGATAGGTCTAAGAAATACTCACTATTGCCCTTATAAAAAACCAGCGGTCTTCGATCCATTTGAAGAAGGGCCTGTTGAAGTTGAAGCACCTGTTCAGTGATATGAGCAGCTTTAATGGTCACTTCAATAGCATCACAAGACGCATCTAACTCAATCACAATTTTCACTGGGTACCTCCCTTCTAAAAATCATCACTGCTAAGGCTTATAAACATCTCGCAGTTATCTCTTATCACTTTGTTATTCTATTATAGCAAGCTTTGGGGTGAAAACAAGAGGGTTTGTGTAAGTGGTCATTTTTTGAAGGCAAGTGGTTTCAAACAACACCTCAAACAAAGGAGAGAGGATGCTTTAGATGTCATTTAATACCTGCCTTTCACTAACTTCCCAGCAAAAAAGCCCCTTAAAGGAGCTTCGTTGGTTAATGGTTAGTTGCTAAAGGTAAAAAAGGTTTGAGAACTGCTGCAAATTGTTCCACATTCAAACTTTGCACATAAATATCACCAGTTCCTCTAAAGGTATTTACAATACCTTCTCCAGTACCAATGGACTGCAGAAAGCCATTTTCCAAATGGATATCATAATCCAACTCTTGACTCCAGGCCACCACATGGGCATTATCAATAGTGATGCTGTCTTCTCGTAAACTTATTTTTTTGATAGAACCAAAGGCATTAGCCAGTAAAGTGCCCTCACCTTGCGTTGACATAACAAAGAGACCACCTTGGCCACCAAAAAGAGCCTTACCTACTGATTGTCGTCTCATTGTATAATGGGCGGAGCCATCCAAAGCTAGAAAGGCACCATCATTTAGGCAATATTGGTTGATTCCCAAGTCTAAGGCCATGACCTGACCTGGCATAGAGGGGGCTAAAGCAAGCTTGCCATGCTCATCATTGGCAAGCGCCTTTGTTACAAACATGGACTCACCTGAAACCATAGAACGTCCAATAGCGCCCACTAATTTCCCTAGCCCTGACCCACGACTGTTCAGGCTAGTGGTGAGACCCACAGAAGGGGTATGATAAACCATGCTCCCTTGCTGAAGAAAAACTGATTCTCCTGCCTCTAACTCAATTTCCACCAGAGGAAACTGCATATTACTGTCTATCCGGTACTTCATGCGATTATCTGCCATTGTCATCTCCTTTGTATGATGCTATTCATACAAACAGTATAGTCCTTTTTCAAACTGCTGTCCACTAATAACCTACGTATCCCTTAGGAAAATTGACCTGTTGAAAATAGCTGATCAAAGCAGCTGATGGACTTTTTAAATGAGAGGAGCCACTTACACCACTGAGATCATACGTCCTGTATCCACATCATAGACAGCGCCATTAATCACCACATCATCTGGAATCAAGGGAGATTGGCGCAAAATAGCCATATCTTCACGAACACTGGCTTCCACATCTGTAAAGGGCAGAAAATCTTTGTCGCCAACCTCAACGCCTAAACTATCTCGAAGCTGCTTGGCAAAGCTTTCATTGGTGAAGGTTTGCGCCCCACAATCTGTATGATGTAAGACCACAATTTCACGAGTTCCCATTTGCTGCTGAGAGATAACCAGTGAACGAATCATATCGTCTGTCACGCGCCCACCCGCATTTCGCAAAATATGAGCATCTCCTAGGGCCAGTCCCAGAGCTTGGGCCACATGTAGCCGTGAATCCATGCAAGTCACAATAGCCACCCGCATTTTAGGTTTCAAAGGTAAATGAGCAGTGCCATGTAAGGCTACATAAGCCTTATTAGCCGATAAAAAATGGTCAAAGTAAGACATCAATAAACTCCTTTTGAAAAACAGCAAAGCCAGTTTAGCTGTTAGTTTATCTTATCTTAACATCTTTTATGAAAAATAGCTGGATCAGCAACTCAACATAAAAAGAATGGTCGTAAATGTTAAAAATCCCCTCTAAACGACTTCTTAATGACGACACTTTCCTTGCTTGCTTTGCTCTTACCTATTTAACCTTAGCCAAAAACGGCTTTTAACACTTGGCCAACGGTAGTCACCCCAACCACAGCAATTCCTTTTGGAATAGCAATCCCTTGCAGAGCATTTTTAGGGGCGTAGATTTTAGTAAAGCCTAGCTTAGTTGCTTCATTAATCCGTTGCTCAATACGGGTCACTCGCCGAATCTCACCTGTTAACCCAATCTCGCCTAAGAAAGCTTCTTGCGGGCTAGTTGGTTTTTCCTTGTAACTAGAAGCAATGGCCACAGCGACTGCCAAATCAATAGCAGGCTCATCCAATTTGACACCACCAGCTGATTTAAGGTAGGCATCTTGATTTTGTAAAAGAAGCCCACAGCGTTTTTCTAAGACTGCCATAATGAGGCTTACACGATTGAAATCAAGTCCAGTTGTGGTTCGTCTAGCATTGCCAAAAATAGATGGTGTTACCAAAGATTGAACCTCCGCTAAAATCGGTCGGCTGCCTTCCATGGTTACCACGATGGCTGAACCTGTGGCACCATCTAAACGCTCTTCAAGAAAGACTTGACTTGGATTTAGAACCTCAACAAGTCCGGCTGACTGCATTTCAAAAATACCAATCTCATTCGTAGAGCCAAAGCGATTTTTCACAGCCCGCAAAATACGAAAAGTATGATGCCTTTCCCCCTCAAAGTAGAGAACGGTGTCCACCATGTGTTCTAACATACGAGGTCCTGCCAAAGTCCCTTCCTTGGTGACATGCCCCACAATAAAGGTTGCAATATTATTGGTCTTTGCCAACTGCATCAATTCGGCAGTGACTTCTCTCACCTGACTAACTGATCCTTGAACACCTGTAATCTCAGGACTCATAATGGTTTGAATAGAATCAATAATCAAGAAATCTGGCTGCAAGTTTTCAACTTCTGATCGAATAGCCTGCATATTAGTCTCAGCATAGAGGTAAAATTCATTGTCAATATCCCCCAAGCGCTCACTGCGCAGTTTAATCTGCTCTGCTGATTCTTCCCCGGAGACATAGAGAACGGTTCCCTTATTGGCTAGCTGGGTGGATACCTGCAAGAGCAAGGTGGATTTTCCAATACCTGGATCGCCACCGATTAAGACCAAACTTCCTGGAACGACACCGCCACCGAGAACACGATTAAATTCTGCCATATCGGTCTGTGTCCGATGATAGCTGATATTGTCCACATCTTTTAGTTTAATAGGTTTACTCTTCTCACCTGTCAAACTAACACGAGCATTTTTGACTTCTTTGACCTCTACTTCTTCCACAAAAGAAGACCAGGCTGAACAGTTTGGACAGCGCCCTAAATATTTGGGTGACTGGTAGCCACACTCTTGACAAATGAAGGTCGCTTTTTTCTTTGCTATGGTAATCTCCCTCCCTCAATAAAAACAGCAGGCTGTTAAGGTGGCGAGGCATTCAAAGTCCCCTTAACCCCTGACTAGTAACTATAAGACAGTTCCCTTATTTGCCTGTTGAACCAAAGCCACCTGTTCGTTCACCGCTGGCTTGATCACCATCAGCAATCAAAAAGGGCATGAAAACACCTTGAACAATACGTTCGCCGACTACCAATGTAACCGGCTGGTCTGTAATGTTTTGCATCTGCGCAAAAATATGCCCCTCATTGGCTTCATTGCCATAGTAATCCCCATCAATCACCCCAACGGAGTTAATCAAGACCAAGCCTTTTTTCCGAGGATTTGACGAACGGTCATAGAGGTAAAGTACCTCGCCATCTTGCATATAGGCTTTCACTCCCGTTGCTACTAGCTTAATTTCTCCTGGCGCAATAGTCACCTCTTCAGCAACAGACAAGTCATAACCAGCTGCATGCGCTGTCTCACGTTTTGGTAATAGGTCCTTATTGGTAAAGCCTGATACAAGCTCAAACCCACGAATCTTGGTCATTGTTTCATATCCTTTCAAGTCAATCATATCCTCTTATTATAGAATATTCGTAAAAGAATAGCAAAAAAGCGGTCATTTTTGAAGGAACCACTTTTAAGGATACTGTCACATCTCCTCCCCGCGATAACTAAAACGAATGTGGGGAAAATCCTTGTCCAAATCTTTGTCTGCCATAAAAGCTTTGGCATCTTTTTTCACTTGAACCAAGTCAATGCCCTGCATTTTGGCAGCGTAGACACAGCCACAATAACACTGGCGGTAAATATCATACTCCTCACACATTTCAACGGATCTACGATAACCGTTGTTTTTCTTGAAATCACTTGGCAGGTATTTGGTGGTGTAAACCTTTTGCACATCAATACCCACATCGTTAATGGTTTGTGAATTTTTATGAGGACTGATGGTTAGGGCACTAGCAAAGTAGTCAAAACCAAGTTCCACTGCTTTTTGAGCGGTCTTGTCTAAACGGTAATCGAAGCAAACACGGCAACGATCACCGCCCTCTGGCTCCTCTTCTAAACCTCGCACTTGTCGAACGTACTCATTGGGGACATAGTCGGCTTCGAGAAACTGAACGGTGTTGCCTGTTTTAGCATTGAATTCGGAGACAAACTGTTGTGTCACATAAGCTCTGCGATGGTATTCGTCCTTAGGGTGTATATTAGAATTGGCAAAGTAAACCGTAATGTCAGCAAACTGCGTCAGGTATTCTAGAGTATAAGTAGAACATGGGGCGCAGCAGACGTGCATTAAAATACTGGGGCGCACGGATTCCTTAGCCCAAACCTTGGTCATCTGCTGCATGACCCTGTCATAATTTATCTTTTGATTGGGATTCATTTTAGCGAGAATCTCTTGTAAATCAATCATTTTTGCTACTTTCTAGTTGTTTTTTCTCTTGCTTGCTATTATACCATATCAATCAAGAAAACTTGACTACTGATCGATCACCAAAAAACTCCGCTAAGAAGCGGAGTCGATGCCATCTATTCAAAGACGAATTGATTGTGATACAATTCGGCATAGAAACCTTTTTGATGCAATAACTCATGATGATTTCCTTGCTCAATAACTTTACCATCTTTGAGAACAATAATTTGATCGGCATTTAAAATGGTTTTGAGTCGGTGAGCAATGACAAAGCTGGTTCGACCTGCCACGATAGCTTCCATGGCCCGTTGAATTTTACTTTCGGTAACCGTATCAACATTTGAAGTAGCTTCATCCAAAATTAAGACTTCAGGATCGGTAAGTAGGGTTCTGGCAATGGAAATTAACTGCTTTTGACCTGTTGAAAAGACATTGTCATCATCTGAGACATAGGTATTGTACCCTTCTGGCAAGGACATGATAAAATCATGAATATGGGTTGCACGCGCAGCGGTTTCAACCATGTCTTGACTAATGGTCTGATCACCAAAACGAATATTATCGGCAATGGTTCCTGAAAAAAGAACTGACTCTTGCAACACAATCCCAACCTTCTGACGAAGACTATCCAAATCGTAGTCACGAATATCACGACCATCAAAGGTAATCGAACCTGCATCCACATCGTAGAAACGGTTAATCAAGTTCATAATAGTGGTCTTTCCAGAACCTGTCGGTCCAACCACGGCAATCATTTTGCCCTTGGGTGCCACGATAGACACATCTGATAAGACTTTTTGACCAGGAAGGTAACCAAAATCAACGTGGTTGATGGCCACTGCTTCTTTTAGGTTGGTGAATGCTGGTGCATTTTGTGGACGAACTTCCTCGGTCTCATCAAACATTTCTTGAATACGATGGGCACCCGTAAAGGCCAACTGCAATTCTCCCCAACTAGAAGCAATTTGCATCATGGGTTGGTAATATTGTTGTGAATATTGAACAAAGGTTACTACCAAACCAAGAGCTACAGCTGCTGGCATGGATTTGTCATTGAGGACAATTGTTGAGCCAACAAAAATCACGATAGCCGTGTTAACAAGGCTCATACCATTCATGACTGGGAACAACAGTCCTGAGAACAGACGACCTTTAAAGGTTGCCTGCCGAACCTTCTCATTGTGTTCCAAAAAACCTGCAACGGTTTCTTCTTGAACACCCTGTACGATAATCGCCTTTTGGCCAGAAATCTTTTCATCCATGTAAGCATTCAAGGCACTAACCTCTTGCTGTTGGATATTGGTGTATTTTCTTGCCAAACGAATGATAATGACTAGGAAAATAAGAGCAACTGGTGTTGAAGCCATGGTTAACAAAGCTAAGCGACTATCTTGCCTAAACATCATCCAAACCAGGCCGATGTAAAGGGCGATATTCGTCACTACTTGAACCAAGGATTGGTTAAGCGAGTTTTGAATATTATCCAAATCACTAGTGAAACGAGAAAGAATATCCCCATCTTTATGACGGTCAAAAAAGGCGACCGTTAATCGTTCTAATTTACCAAACAACCCCTTGCGCATACGATTGGTCGAATGGGCCACAATACGTGTAAACAAGAAACTGTAAATCAAATTGGCTAAGACCGTAAAGATGTAGGCCATCAACAACTTGAACATCACCGCATGAAAGGCTGACAAATCAGGACTAAAGTGTGTCTGACCACTCATCTTAGCAACGTAGTAAGCCTGACCGATTTTACCTAATTCGGTCAAGGACTCGCCTAAGAAGACAGGCGCTTTGACCTGCAAATAAGTTGCCAGAATAATAGCAACAGCAATCACAACAAATGATAACCGATAACGCTTAAAATAAAACCAGAAAAAACGTGCTACCTTCATTAGTCTTCCTCCTTACCTTTTTGTGTGTCATAAATTTCACGATAAACCGCATTATTGGCTAACAATTCAGCATGAGTTCCTTCGCCAAGCAGCTGACCCTGATCAAGAACTAAAATCTTATCAGCCTTCACCACTGAAGAAATCTTTTGGGCAATAATAACGGTCGTTGTGCCTTTCAATTCCTTGTTTAAGGCTTCTTGTACCAATTTTTCTGACTTGGCATCCAAGGCAGACGTTGAATCGTCTAAAACAAGAATCTTAGGCTGGTTAATGACACCACGCGCAATCGACATCCGTTGTTTTTGCCCACCAGAAAAGTTGTTGCCTCGTTCTTCAACTTGGCTCTCATAGCGACCATCCATGCGGTCAATAAATTCCATGGCCTGCGCAATACGTGCTGCCCGTTCCATGGCATAATCATCTGCAGTCGCTGACCCCTGGCGAAGGTTGTCCGCAATAGTTCCTGAAAAGAGAATAGCCTTTTGCAACACAATCGAAACCGTCTGACGAAGAGTCGCTTGACTAAGAGATGTAATCGGTTTGCCTCCCAGCAAAATTTGACCTTCTTGTGGGTCAAACAAGCGAGGAATAAGCTGTGCCAGTGTTGACTTTCCAGCCCCAGTAGCCCCCACAACGCCAATCATTTGACCAGGTTCAATGCTAAAGGAAATATGGTGCAAGGTCGGTTCATCATCATTAGGATAGGTAAAGCTCACATCCTCAAACACAATACTACCTGAAACCTCTTCTTCTTGATCAGTTTCAAAGGTCATGGCTGGCTCAGTATTGAGCACTTCTTTGATACGACCAATAGAAACAAAGGCACGACTGGCTTGCATGCCCATAAAGCCAACCATGATAATTGAAAACATGATTTGCATCATATAAGTCATAAAGGAAGCAATATTTCCAATAACTGCTGGGTCTGTTTCAACCATGCCAGAAACCATGTAGATGGATACATAAACTGCCAAATAAGATACTAACATCAAAGTTGGTTGCATCAACGAAAAGCCATAGCCGATAAAAAGATTCAAGTCCAATAGTTCTTTAGAAGCTTCTTTAAATTTGGCATATTGTTCCCGTTCTTGCACAAAGGATTTAACCACACGCACCCCGCGAAGGTTTTCCTTGGCAATACGATTAATCTTGTCCATCAATTTTTGGAATTTCCCAAAACGTGGTCCCATCTGACTCATGACCAAAGCCATGATTATCCCAATTAAAATGACCATCAGCACAATGACCCACCACAAGTCAGGTAAGGTCTGCACTGCCATAATAAAAGAGCCCATAAAGAGAATTGGCAATCGAAGGAGAACCTGAAACAGCATCATCACCAAATTTTGAATTTGAGTAATATCATTGGTCATCCGAACGACAAGATTCCCAGCATTAAATGCCTCGACATTGGCATAAGAAAAACTCTGAATTTTTCGGAAAGTCTTCTCACGAATATCAGCTGAAACCCCTTGAGCAATCTTAGCTGATAAAACCGTATTAAGGGTTCCAGAAACCAAGCCCACAAGGGCAATGATAAGCAACAACCTCCCCACATCATAAATCTTATCTTGGTTATTTTGAATAACGGCACTTAACACATCTTTTAAATAATGAGGTTGTAACAGACTACTCGCAACCACCCCAATAATCATCAGTAGCGAGCCTAAAACGTACCATTTGTAACGCAGGATTGCCTCTTTAAGCATTGTTCTCTCCTTTGTAAGTTAGCATATTTTGCTTGAGCTGCTGAATCACCTTTTTGACTGTCAGCAACTCTTCTCTCGTAATTTCCTTAAAAAAATAATGTTCAATATCCTTACGACATTCTTGAAGCAAGGGTAATTTATCCTTACCCGCCTGAGCCAAAACAATTTGTTTATAGCGCTTGTCAGCCTGCGAGGGAAGTACTTGGATAAAGCCGTTTTTGACCATGCGCTTGACTAAATTGCTAGTGACCGATTTTGAAATCTGCAGTTCTTTTTCAATATCCTTGACAAAGATTTCCTGATCTTGATGTTTGGATAGAAAAACCAACACATGTCCCTGAGGACCTGCTAAATGTTCCAAATTGTATTTCCTAGCAATTTCATCGCTAATTTGCTCAATCTGATGCGTTAATTCGCGCAAATCTGCAATTACTCGTGACATTTCTTTCCTCCTTGATAGTTTCCATGATAAGTATTTTAGTTCTCTTGATAACTATTGTCAATTAAAATGTCTTGAATTTTAAAAATCGTGTTCCTCTTCCCAATCCACAAGAACTTCAGGATAGCTTTTTGCAAAGACAACTCCTCACACCTTCAAGAAACCTATTGCCTCCCAGTAACGTGTCAGAATGACTCTTTGATAACTTCTAATCAGGTGGTAGGACACCGTACCTTTTCTGATAGAGTTACCATTCTTCTTATGATATAATAAGGTGACTAGCTCTTAAAGGAGAATTTAGAATGGCAAAACAAAAAGTAGCGATTTTAGGACCTGGTTCGTGGGGTACTGCCCTATCACAGGTGCTGAATGATAACGGCCACGAGGTGCGCTTGTGGGGAAATATTCCTGCTCAAATCGAGGAAATCAATACCAAACACACTAATAAGCACTATTTTAAAGACATTGTTTTAGATGAAAAGATCAAGGCTACCCTTGATTTGACAGAAGCCCTAGCAGATGCGGATGCGGTGCTTTTTGTTGTCCCAACCAAGGTTACACGCCTAGTCGCTAAGCAAGTGGCTAAAGCTCTCGACCACAAAGTGGTGGTCATGCATGCGTCCAAAGGATTAGAACCTGAAACACATGAACGTCTCTCAACCATTTTAGAAGAAGAAATTCCCGCTGACCTCCGCAGCGAGATTGTCGTTGTGTCAGGACCTAGCCATGCCGAAGAAACCATTGTTCGTGACATTACCCTGATCACAGCCGCTTCCAAAGATATTGAAACTGCAAAATATGTCCAGTCCCTCTTTAGCAACCACTACTTCCGTCTCTACACTAATACTGATGTGGTTGGTGTCGAAACAGCTGGCGCCCTCAAAAATATTATTGCCGTGGGAGCCGGTGCCCTTCATGGACTAGGTTACGGTGACAATGCCAAGGCAGCCGTTATTACCCGTGGACTTGCTGAAATCACACGCCTCGGTGTCAAACTTGGGGCTGACCCTCTAACTTACAGTGGTCTATCAGGTGTGGGGGATTTGATTGTAACAGGTACCTCCATTCACTCTCGCAACTGGCGTGCTGGTGATGCTCTTGGCCGTGGAGAAAAACTCGAAGACATTGAGCGCAATATGGGCATGGTTATCGAAGGGATTTCCACTACAAAGGTAGCCTATGAGATTGCCCAAGAATTGGGTGTTTACATGCCAATCACAACAGCTATTTATAAGTCCATTTACGAAGGAGCTGACATCAAAGAAAGCATCCTCGGTATGATGTCCAACGAATTCCGTTCTGAAAATGAATGGCATTAAGCCATCAATGATTAAACATAAGGAGTTACTGATGACCAAAGTCAGAAAAGCCATTATTCCTGCAGCAGGTCTGGGAACACGTTTTTTACCTGCCACCAAAGCTCTTGCCAAAGAGATGTTGCCAATCGTTGACAAACCAACCATTCAGTTTATCGTCGAAGAAGCCCTCAAGGCTGGGATTGAAGAAATTCTTGTGGTAACTGGTAAGGCCAAACGGTCTATCGAAGACCACTTTGATTCCAACTTTGAATTAGAGTACAACCTACAAGCCAAGGGTAAAACAGAACTCTTGAAGTTAGTGGACGAAACAACATCTATTAACCTTCATTTTATTCGTCAGAGCCACCCAAGAGGTTTAGGAGATGCGGTGTTACAGGCCAAAGCCTTCGTTGGGAATGAACCCTTTGTGGTCATGCTAGGGGATGACTTGATGGATATTACTGATCCAAAGGTCAAACCCCTAACCAAACAATTAATGGACGATTACGACGAAACCCACGCTTCTACTATCGCTGTCATGAAAGTCCCTCACGAAGACGTTTCTAGCTATGGGGTCATCGCCCCTCAAGGAAAAGCTGTCAAAGGCCTTTACAGCGTGGATACTTTTGTGGAAAAACCACAACCTGAGGACGCCCCAAGTGACCTAGCCATCATTGGACGCTACCTGCTCACCCCTGAAATTTTTGATATTTTGGAAAAGCAAGAACCAGGGGCTGGTAACGAAGTCCAACTCACCGATGCCATTGACACCCTCAATAAAACCCAGCGTGTCTTTGCCCGTGAATTCAAAGGCAAACGGTATGATGTCGGTGATAAATTTGGTTTCATGAAAACCTCTATTGATTATGCTTTGAAACACCCCCAAGTCAAAGACGATTTAACAGATTACATCATTAAACTTGGAAAAACATTGGAAAAAAACGGCCCTAAAAACTAAAACACCAAAAAAGGAATTGGGAAACCCCAATTCCAGAATGTAGACAAAGACTATTTTTAAAAGGTGCCAATGACAATGATTTAATGATCATGATGTCAATTAACTCTTGAAACGCTTACGTTATCATGTTTCAGGAGTTTTTCTTTTTTAGAAGAGCAAAAAAGATTGAAGACAAAATCCTTAGATTTGCAAATAAACTTGATTTATCCCGCTTGTCAGCAAGTTTGAGAAAGGGGCTACCCCCCACTTCCTGACACTCGTCTTATAAAAAGCCCAGCATTAAGACAGCCCCTAAAACAAGACCGTAAACTAACAGTGCCAACCCTTTTGGGGATTTTCCAAGCGTTAGCTTTTGAAGTCGGTTTGACAGGCCAAAGCCAAGCAGAGCGCCTCCAATAATGCCTCCAACATGGCCTGCCATGCTCACATTGGGCATAAATACATTCAAAAGCAGATTAACCACAATCAAGGTCTGGTAAGACTTCCCTAGTTCTCTCAAAGCCTGATTATTTCCAAAAGCCCCCAAAACCATAATGGCAGCAAAAAGACCAAACAAGGACGTTGACGCTCCAGCAGCCACCGTGTCTGGGGTTAACCACATGGTAAAAGCATTCCCCATAATTCCTGAAAAAACATAGAGCAAGAGAAAGCGGCGCGACCCCCAAATCTCTTCAGCCATACGACCGACAAAATATAGGGTCAGGGCATTAACAAAAAAATGACCCCATCCAATATGGATAAAAATAGGAGTAACCAGTCGCCATAACTGATTGGGCATGACCTTGACCACAAGACCAAGCATGCCACCAAACTGATAAACCGCCTGAGAGCTAGTGGCTAAAGGGCCATAAATCAACTGCATGGCCATAAAAACTATTGTCGTTATAGCCAAGAAGAAAATGGTAATAGGCTCTTGCTTAAGAAAACGTGTCATCTGAGATAAACCTCCTGAACAGCAATATCATGGGCATCTGGCACAAATGCCTTCATTTGGCAATCATAAACCGTGCTAAAGGTAGCACCCTTATAGTCTGCCAAGTAGCGGTCATAGTAGCCACCTCCATAACCAATGCGAAAGCCTTGGTCATTAAAGGCCACACCTGGCACATGAAGGCAGTCAATAGCCGATTTAGGAACTTCCTCCTGGCTAGTAGGCTCTAAAATTCCAAAGGAAGACAAAGATAGATCGTCAGCTTGGTAGGCTACAAAAATCATTTTCCCCTTTCCCATTACCTTGGGAACCACCACCCGTTTGCCGTCTGCAAGTGCCTGCTGAATCAGTAAATCGGTAGCGTACTCCGTTGGCAAAGCCAAATAGCTGGCAAGGGTCTGTGCTTCTTGATAAGCAGGGCTGTTAATCACATCAGCCAGTAAAACCTGATCTTTTGCTAACTTGAGGTCAACATCCATGGTTCGCAAGGCTTGCAGCACTTCTTGCCGTATATCTCTTTTTATCATGCCCCTATCATAACATAAAGTAGGAAAAAGATTCAAGGTTACTTCTCTTAAAACAAGACAGAAGAAGAAGGCTTAAAAGCTTAAATTTATAAGCTTTCATTGACTTTTCATCGCCTACTTTAGGCCACCAAAATCAAACTGTCTGCAAAACAATTAAAATAAAGGCAATCTAAAAAATGATTTAAGGAAAGTTTAAGCTTTCTATTGTAGAATAAAACCATCCTAAAAAGCGGTTTACCAAAACCGTTGGGAGAATGGGTTTCCCTTGTTTTCCCTTTTCATAAATCTCCTGGGCACCTATCCTCTTAGGTGCCCAATCTTATTTCATCCTGATTAGTTAGTAAGCTAGTCAGGATTTTTGTGCTTCTGGCAATTATAAAGGGAGCTCAGCCAACTGCTAAACAAACCAAAAAAGACTAGGATTATTGCAATTCTAGTCTTTTGGTAAGAGCCTTTTGTTAGGGTGATAAGAGACTCTTGGCTTACTAATATTTGGAAACGTCTTTTAAGCTTTACGCATCTTCCATCTGAAGAGCATCAAAAGGGATAAGAAGACGAGCGTTGCCCCCACAAAAATGAGTACCGCTTGTCCAGCTTCACCTGCTGCAGGCAAGGACTTCTTAACTTTCGATGGCTCAGCTTTTGGCTGTTCTATTTTTCTTCTTTTGGTTTGTCGTTGTCAAAGTCGAAACAAATAATGATCATAACACATCTTTCGGCTTATCCGAATCTCTTTATTTCTGATATTACTGCCTAAAAAAGAATTGTTTTTTTATCTAATCTCAGCCGCCTTATTTTATTGTTTTTAATTGTTATATTTTTCATATCTTCTTTATTTTGTGCTTTTATATAGCTTCCTAGATATTTCGCTTTCTTTTTCGAACCTTTGTAGAGTTTGTTTTTCTGACTTTTTTGGCTTCATTGATTGTCAATTTTGTCATCATCGTTATTTCAGCTTTTTCGCGCTGTTTTAGTTGACTTTTGGAAAAGTTCAGCTACAATATATAGGAATTATACAATTTAATTTAAGGAGAGAGAAATTACGTTGTTAGATCATTACTTGGAGCCAGACATTATTGACCAAAAGGTCTTGCTGGCTATTTTGTTGACGGAAAAAGAGCTGACATTGGAGTCGGTATGCCTTCAAACATCTTTAACAGCTCAAAAGGTTAAGCAGTATTTTCGGCAGATAAATGCCTTGTTCAAGGGCTACTTACGAGTTGAGCTCGTGAAGTCTAATATTTATTGCGAAGTGCTAAAGGACAAAAAGGAAGGCTTTTTCTACGATATCTTTGCCCTGTCAGATACGTTAAAAATGTTGAGATTTTTATTGCTAGATAATCGTCAGAACAAGTCCATTGCGACCTACACGCGCCAGCAATTCATTTCCCAATCAAAAGCCTATCGTTTAATCCATAAATTAAAGGCCTACTTACAGACAATTGGCCTAGATGTCGTTGATAATACAGTTGTTGGAGACGAATTTCGGATTCGCTATTTAATCGCCCTGCTGCATAAAGAATACGGGATTGTTCTTTATGAGATTAGACCAGAGGACATCGAGACTATTCATGCCTTTATCTTTGCGACGCAAAAGAATTTGAAGCCTTCTACCTTTTTGGACAAGCGATTTCTTTTTTTCGATGTCTTATTGATGTTGTCTTGGCGACGGCATAATTACTCTGTCAGCCTGCCTGATTTGACCTTATTTGAGCACTTCAAAACCCTGTCTATTTTTGGCGAGGTCAAGCGCTATGCCATGTCAGAAATTGAGACCAGAACCCGTGTCAGGTTTTCACTAGATGATTTCGATTACCTCTTTTTGGTTTACTTAACAACTGATAATTCCTTTTTCAGTGGTTACTGGACACCCGAACATCGAGAGCAACTCTATCGCTTGATTGCTGAAGATCCTGATTACCAACTACTCATGGATCGCTTGCAGGCCCTTATGGGTAAGCATTATAGTATCACTGAGCATATCCCTAGTTTGATTCCATTTTTTAGAAGAACCCTTTATAATTTGCAAACCTTGATTACCTTTGACGGCTACTACTCTGATCAATATCAAGGCAACATGCTCTTGCTAGAAAAAGTCAAAACCTTAATTAAAGACTGGCTTGACGATACTGGTCGTCAGGGAAATATTAGCACGGGTCATTTACACCTGATGTGTCTGCACCTGGAACAAGCTTTGGAAAATTCTTTGGCTCCCATTGCTATTACCATTGTGGAAAGTCAAGAAACTGTTGGTGACGTTATTGCTAACTTCATCACTTCAACCATTCCTTCTTACAAGATTGAATTGTCACGGGTCAATATCTTATCGGATAACATTTATCACTATGACAAGCTTGTTGATCTGATTGTGACCAGTCAGAAGCTTTTGCCTTTCCTAAAAGAACTAGATGGTTTTGCCAAAGATACTTGCTTGTGTGGCTTAAGTTTGGATGGCATTCAACAGCAGCGCGAAGAATTAGTCAAAACCATCTTAGCCTTGCGCCAGCACCACTACCAACAACGCTTAGAAGAACTTTTGGCTGAGCCCTAGACCTTTTCGAACCTCCCCTCTTAGACACTGATATGTACCCCTTTCGCTAGATAGTCCAGTGAAGGGGTTTTTATATGAAATATAATGATAAGGTTAAGTTAAATGCAGTAAAACAGCATCGCTCTGGCAATACTTTTCTGAGGTGTTTTTGATATGAGTCCGTATTTTCTCAATAAAATGATACTCAGGTGAGTACGGAGGAAGGGGTAAAAGTCTATGTCCCTGCTCCTTACACAAGACCTCTAGCCTACTCCTCCTATGAAACGTTGCCTTGTCCATAATGACAACCAATGTATCTAAAGCGGGGAGCAAGACTTTTTGGAACCAAGCCTCAAAACAGTCACTAATCATAGTATAGTAACATAAAAAGGGAAAGCACAGTTAGTTCCCACAGGAATGGCTCTACCCCCAAAAAAGGCCTCCCTTTAAGGAAGACCTAGCAACAAGCTGTTGATTAGAGACGAGCGTTAAGCTCTGCTGATAATTCTTCAAAACCTGGTTTTCCAAGAAGCGCAAACATGTTACGTTTGTAAGCTTCAACACCTGGTTGGTCAAATGGGTTAACAGCATTCATGTAACCTGAAACGGCGATAGCAAGCTCGAAGAAGTAAATAGTGTAACCAAGGGTAAATTCGTCTTGAGCTGGAAGAGTGACAAACATGTTTGGCACGCCGCCATCTGTGTGTGCAAGAAGCACACCGTCAGTTGCTTTTTTATTAACAAAATCAACGTCCTTACCTTGAAGGTAACCAAGGCCGTCAAGGTCTTCTGCTAATTCAGGGATAATCACGTTTTTACGAGGTTTGTCCACACGCACAACCGTTTCAAAGAGGTTACGGTAACCTTCTTGGATAAATTGACCAAGTGAGTGAAGGTCTGTTGAGAAGTTAGCTGAAGTTGGGTAAATCCCTTTTTGATCTTTCCCTTCTGATTCACCAGCTAATTGTTTCCACCATTCTCCAAAGTATTGGAGAGATGGTTCGTAATTAGCCAAGATTTCAGTGATGTAGCCTTTGCGGTAAAGCACATTACGAACAGCAGCATATTGGTATGCAATGTTTTCAGAGATTTTGTCTGAAGAAAGGTCTTTACGCGCTGCATTTGCACCTTCCATAAGAGCTGTGATGTCTGCACCTGATGCAGCAATTGGAAGCAAGCCAACAGCAGTCAAGACTGAGAAACGACCACCAACGTTGTCTGGCACCACAAATGTTTCCCAGTTGTTAGCGTCAGCTTCTACCTTAACAGCCCCCTTAACTTTGTCTGTTGTAGCGTAGATACGTTTGTTAGCTTCTTCTTGGCCATATTTTTTAACCAAAAGTTCTTTGAAGACACGAAAGGCAATCGCCGGCTCAGTAGTTGTACCAGACTTAGAAATCACGTTGACTGAGAATTCTTTGTCTTGGACATACTCTACAAGATCAGCTAAGTAAGTTGATGAGATAGAGTTTCCAGCATAAAGAATTTGTGGCGCTTTACGCTCTTTAGCAGTTTGTAAGTTAGCAAAGTGGTTGTTCAAGAAATCAATAGCAGCTTTGGCACCAAGGTATGAGCCACCGATACCAATAACCACAAGAACTTCACTGTCTGCTTTAATCTTTTCAGCAGCAGTCAAGATACGTGCAAATTCGTCTTTGTCGTGGTTTTCTGGAAGGTCAAGCCAGCCCAAGAAATCTGAACCTGGTCCAGTTCCTTCACGTAATAACTTGTCAGCTTCTGTTACTTGGCCTTGTAAAAAATCAATTTCATGTTGTCCTGCAAATGACTCGAGGACTTTTGAATAATCAAATGTAATATGTGACATGAGTTTCACTCCCTTAAAATTTTAAGTTTCATTAGTATGATAACCTTTTCTACCTAATATTTCAATGGTTTTATCTGATTTCACCTGTGAAAAAGCCTGAGGTTTTGAAAAGGTTTTCAAGTTTTCAACCTTATAAAAACAG
The DNA here is from genome assembly GCF_900636575.1 of Streptococcus canis. Taxonomy (NCBI): domain Bacteria; kingdom Bacillati; phylum Bacillota; class Bacilli; order Lactobacillales; family Streptococcaceae; genus Streptococcus; species Streptococcus canis. Next base: position 775,880 of record NZ_LR134293.1, on the reverse strand, counting down.
GCTAGGGTGGCTTTCTCTAAGACTGATCTATTAAAGGAGAACATTTTGTTTTCGATGTTTCTGAAATTATACAGAAAAATCAAAAGACAGCATCTAAAGGCGATTGTATCCAACGATTAGTAGCTAGGCTATCGGATTGATTGATAGAACCGAGGTTTATTTAGAAAACCAGACTAACGGTTCTAGACTAGCTACAAACAAGAGCAATGGGTGTTTATCTGTTAAAACTCTTTTCCATAAGCTTTCCTTTGTTTTGGCAAAAATAACACAAGGCCATCATTTACTAACCTAGTTTGCCTATTAAAAAACGACCTGATGGCCGTTTGAATTTTCTTATTTGAGAGACTTGATGATTTCAATCCGAGTAATCACTCCTTCGTGCATGTGATCAATGCGTAAGGCCACATCCGCAAAAGCAATGGAAGCCCCAATTGTTGGGAGCTTATCCTCTACTTCTAAATGACGAAGCATCAAATCACGCATTAATTCGTCTTTGCTAGCTGCTGGTAAATTGACACGCGCCAGCACATTGGCTACCTTTACCTTCTGACTGCCTCTGACAACCACACTAGAGGTGTCATCAAAGCTGGTAAAGAGGTATTTCCGAGTTGCAAACAAGATAGTCAAAGCAAGGACACTCAGGAGCGAATCAATAGGAGAGCCATGCGCCACCACAATTTGACGGGCAATGGCAAACAAAAGCACTTCAATGATGGTACCTGAAGTGTGTTTACTCAACATCTTAATCAACTCGACCCCAATCGCGATACTCATCGCCTGATTGAGAAAATTCTGCAAGTAGGTGTCCAAACCACTCTTGATCGAAAAAATCCCCGTCAGCATCAAGGCTAAATGACCTGTCAAAATCAATAAAGACACTAGCAATATAATGGAAATCAAAATCTCAACATAATAGGACAATTCGTATAACCTAACTTGTAAATACTTTCTCATACTATCTCCTTAACATATCCTACTCTCATTATATAAAAATTATAATCATTTGAACACTAAAAAAGCAAGCCCTAGACGGACTTGCTATGACTAATCATCTAGATTAGGAGAAAAAAGCTCCCACAATGCTACGACCAAAATCTCGACCAGATTCATAGATAGCACGAAAAACAGGTGGATATACTGTCAAAAGCGCTAATACTATAATAGTGCTACAGAACGTAGACAAACTCTATTTTTAGAAGGTGTCGATGAAAATGATTTAATGATCATGACTTCAACCAACTCTTGAAACACTTATGTTGTCGTGTTTCAGGAGTTTTTCTTTTTTAGAGGAGCAAAAAAGATTGAAGAAACATTGTCCTAACTGGACTTTTTCTTCAATCTGAAGCGCTATTACTATAATAATGCTAATAATTCATTATAAAACGATACATTATTTTGAACCATCTCTGTCCTTTTTTACGAGCAGTCTCATTAGCTCCGCCTGCAATAGCTCCCAATACAAATGGAGTAGCCAATCGGAACACCTGCTACAACAAAAAAAGAGCACACACCCGACAATCGCTTAGGGCTGCTGGATTCCTCCCCTGACCCACTTCACGCACAAGTGTTGCTCCATTTATTATTATAGCATATCGTTTCCAGTTTGCAAGCTTTCAACACAGAGAAATCACCTTCAAGTGAGGGCAGCCTTATTTTAGGACAGGCGGGGTGGAATAGGCAGGAAACCTATGACCCTTTCAGAAAATCATGTTTCCTTTTTGGAAATCTTTCCCTTTCGCCCGTTTCACCCCTTCTCTATGTTATAATAAAGCTGATTAGATTAGAGCGGACGAAGTGTATGAAAAAAGAGTTTAGTGTCTTAGTATTTATTGGTTTGATAATGGTTAGTTTGTCTGCTTGTGGGCTCGTCAATAAACCTTCCAATCAGAGAGAAGCTTCTGCATTGACAGGGCAAAAACGGCAAAAGGCCATCGCTCAAGTAGGGCAACATTATTATTTTCAGCAGTTATCCAAGACAGAGCAAGAAAACTATCTTGCCTTGCATGACAGCTTATCACAATTTCGTGAGGTCATCAGTTTGCTACCTGCTTCTAAAAAAAGCTTAATTAAAACCATTGATGCCTTTATGATGGACAATCCCGAATTTTATTGGATTACTTCTGCAGATTATCAGTTTGAACTTTCTGATCAAACAGCCTTCGTCACCTTTCCTTTACCAAAAGACGCCCAAAAAACTTACCAAGACTTACAGGCCATTGGAGACGATATTGTTGCTAAGATGCCGACCGGAGATGACTACGAACGCATTAAATATTTTTACGAGGTGATTATTAAAGATACGGACTACAATAAAAAAGCCTTTGAAGCTTACCAATCCGGAGACCAGTCTCAAATTTCGTCTAACCAGGACATTAAAAGTGTCTTTATTGATCATTTATCCGTGTGTAATGGTTACGCTCAGGCCTTTCAATTTCTCTGCCAGAAGGCTAATATTCCTGTCGCCTACATTAGAGGAACAGGAACATCACGCCAAACACAGGAAGCTTTTCCTCATGCTTGGAATGCTGTTGAGCTCAACGGACAATATTATGGCGTAGATGCTACTTGGGGCGATCCTGTGTTTGACAATCATCTGTCTCAGCAGCAACAAACAACTATCAATTATAGCTTTCTCTGCTTGCCCGACCAAATCATGTCCTTATCTCATCAAGCTAGCGCGGACATTACTTTTAACGCTAAAGAAACCTTTAAACAGGTTTGGAACATTCCGAAATGTACAGATGACACTTTAATCTATGCCAAACGTAACCACAGTTATATGACTAGCTTTGATACTAATGCCATTCTCAATAGCCTAAAAAGCCAATTGTTGCAAGGGCAAGAGCAGGTCAGCCTTCAATTTGCCAACCAAGCAGATTATGACCAGATGGTCACAGACTTAGCAGCTAATCAAGCAAGGTACCACAACCTCTTTAGCCACTATTGGGAACATTACAGCGGTTTCTCCTATGGTCTATTAGCAGAAACCTTTAGTATTTCTTTTACCAATCACACGTAAACTACTAATTAGGTTCATCTGCTGCTGTTGCCTGACTTGAGCATACCTTTTAGAATGGAAAAGAGGCTTAAACGCATTGGCTAAGTCTCTTTGACATGGTTAGGTTTCGTCATCAGCAAGCACTGTTTCTTGCTCTTTGGCCAGGCGTTTAGCTTCTTTTTGACGTTCTCGTCCTTGTCTAAAGAAGGTTTGCATGATTCTAGCGCAATCTTCTGCTAACAGACCTCGTTCAACCTCTACACGGTGGTTTAAGCGCTCATCTGTCAATATCTGGTAAAGACTGTCTGCTCCACCAAATTTTTGATTGCTGGCCCCATAAATAACATGCGGAATCCTTGCTAGCCCAATGGCTCCACTGCACATGACACAGGGTTCGATGGTCACAAACATAGTAGTGTCTAATAAGCGCCAGTTCCCTTGATTGGCATTGGCTTCATTAATAGCCATGATTTCTGCGTGCATGACAGCTTGGTTAAGCTCTTCACGCGCATTGTGCCCTCGGCCAATAATCTCACCATCTTTGACAATGACACAGCCAATTGGAATTTCTGCTTTTTGGAGGGACTTCTCAGCTTCTTTTAGGGCCTCTCGCATAAAATAAGTTTGCTCTTCTAAACTATATGGCATCAGGAAAGACTCCCCAAGTTCCAAGCCTTGTGTGGCAAAGCAAGGTCAACAGGAATATCACCTGCATAGACCTGTGTCTCTTGCCTCAATACTTCTAAATGATTTTTCGGATCAATACCTTCTGGCGGAATAGGGGGCATGTGGGTCAAGACCAGTTTCTTAACGACTGCCTGACTGGCAATCAAACCTGCTTCCTTACTAGTCAAATGGGCGATATGGTTTTCATTTCCTTCATAGAGATAAACGTCTGCCAAGAAGAGGTCAGCACCCTTGGCAAAATCCGCAAGCCCCTCAAAGTAACCACTGTCTCCAGTAAAGACAAGTACCTGACCAGTCTCTCTTTCTAAAATACGAAAGGCATAGCAAACCACCGGGTGAACTGTCTTGATAAATGTAATGTCAAAGGGGCCTATGGTTTCAACGCCTGCCACATTGTAAGCTCTACCTTCAGAAACATCAGGAATAGTAAGTTTGGCAAATTCATGTCTATCCTCATTATGCCCATAAATTGGCAATACTTTAGGCTGCCACAGGTAACCTGGATAAAGTTGAAAATAGTGGCGCAACACGCCTAAATCAGCCACGTGGTCTGGATGATAATGGCTGATAATCACCGCATCTAGGTCTAAAGGACTGATTTCTTTTTCGAGTTCATTGAGTGCTCTACTTCCTGCATCCATCAATAACTGAAAACCATCATGTCCTGTGACTAAATAAGACGTTGTTCCTGCATCTTGATAGGGATAGGCTCCCCAAGACCCTAAGGTGGTTAATCTCATCTCAAAACCTTCTTTCTTGCTTTGCTCCTATTATAACAAAAATTAGTGTCAAAGAGGATTGATACCTATTAAAAACAAGCCCTAGCAGATAAGCCTGCCAAGACTTGTTTTCACAACTTAATTTCGGATAACCATTAGTTTTTAGTGTTCAAAAAACTATCTTTGTATTTAACAGCGATAATGGTCGCAATGATTGCTTTGATGGTGTCCCCTGGAATAAAGACCAAGTTTGACAAGAGGGAGGTTACAAGTGGCATCCCTGTGTAAGCTGCTAACCAGATGGCTCCCATCACATCAACCAGTAAAACTCCTGAGATAAAAAGAGCCAAGAATGCCAACGGCGTACTTTTTGAGAACCAGTTGCGGTAAAGCAATGAAAAGGCAACAGGCACAAGAAGGTAAGCAATGACATAGCCAGCAGATGGGCCCATCAAAACTGGGATCGTTGTTCTTGATCCTGAAAAAACAGGTAAGAAAAGACCAATCACTAAAAATAAGAAAACAGATAGGGTTCCTTTTTTGCCACCTAGCATCAATCCAGCCAACATAATACCTAAGTTTTGTAAAACAATAGGGACTGGAATAAAGCCTAAGGGAATAGCTGGAATAAAGCCTAAAATAATAATCAAAGTGGTCATCATAGCCACCTTAACAAGTTCTTTGGTTGTAAACATCTGTTACGACTCCTTTAAAAAATAGATATCCTTGTGCCGATGGCAAGCTGGATTGAAGGGACTTTGACAATAAGGACAATGGCCATAACCATAGTCAGATCGGCTTAAAAGCTTTCGACAGTGACCACAAATCACAGGGAACATTTCAGCAGATCCTGTTGCCACAAAAGCATGATTGGTTAACTGGTCATGGCAATGGTAACAAGCATAATAAGTCTGACAAGCAGCACACTTGAGCCCTACAATATCAAGTGACGTATGATAATGTAGGCAGCGATACTCCTGGTCAAGAGCAATTCCAAAACAGTCCGTCATCTCTCATCCTCTTGTAAGAGTTTAATCAAAAATTTATCATTTGTCAACCTCATTTTTTAAAAGGGTAACTGTTGTCCAAAAAAGAACAAGTAAAAAACAAGATCTTCCCTTTAAAAATTGACCTATCGATTGAAAGCACTAATTATCCGTCTATGTAAAAAAGCCTGAAACCAGAGACGATTGTCGCCTTCAGTTTCAGGATTTTAGCATTTTTAACTAGAAATTACGGTTAGATGTGTTGTAGCCATAGCGTTCAAGGAAATCTTGACGGAATTCAAGGAGGTTATCATCTACAATAGCCTGACGAACTTTTTTCATCAAATTAACCAAGAAATAAAGGTTATGGTAACTTGTCAAGCGGATACCAAACGTCTCATCTGCTTTAAGCAAGTGACGAATGTAAGCACGGGTATAATGTTGACAAGTGTAGCAATCACAATCATGATCAAGCGGGGTAAAATCTTCAGCGAATTTGGCATTTTTAACCACAAGACGCCCCTCACTAGTCATGCAGGTTCCATTACGGGCAATACGAGTCGGCAGGACACAGTCAAACATATCTACACCACGAATCACACCATCAATCAAGCTGTCTGGTGCTCCCACGCCCATAAGGTAACGAGGCTTGTTTTCTGGTAACAGCGGGGTTGTAAAGTCAAGGACGGCATTCATTTCTTCGTGGCTCTCCCCAACAGCTAAACCACCAATAGAGTAGCCTGGAAAATCCATAGCTACCAAATCTGCCGCAGACTGACGACGAAGGTCTTCAAAACCTGCTCCTTGAACAATCCCAAACAAACCTTGATCATGGGGACGACGATGGGCTTTTAAGCCACGTTCTGCCCAGCGACTGGTACGTTCAATAGACTTTTTGACATAATCGTAAGGTTGGTAAAATTGTGGGCATTCATCAAAACTCATCATGATGTCTGAGCCAAGGTTATTCTGAATGGAAATGGCCTTTTCTGGTGAAAGGAACATCTTTGAGCCATTAAGATGGTTCTTAAAGGTCACCCCTTCTTCAGTGATGTTTCGCGAATCGGCTAACGAGTAAACTTGGAAGCCGCCTGAATCGGTTAAAATCGGCTGATCCCAATTCATAAACTTGTGCAGACCACCTGCGCGAGCAATTAATTCGTCTCCTGGACGCAACCAGAGGTGATAGGTGTTTGATAAAATAATTCCAGAACCAATAGCTTTTAACTCTTCTGGCGATTGGGTTTTCACCGTTGCCTGAGTTCCTACTGGCATAAACATAGGTGTCGGGAAGGTCCCGTGAGGGGTAATAATTTCCCCCAATCGTGCACCAGTGTGCTTTTCTTTTTTGATAAGGCGATACTTAATTGGATAATCTGTCATGTTCTTTTTTCCTTGCTATCAAGATAAACAGTCTTGAGCGTTTTTAATCTGCCTGAGTTTCCATCATAATGAAGGGCTTCAAGATGACATGTTGTTCCAGCGCCTATCATTTTATCAAAAAATCCAAATCTTGTCATGCTTTCCTTGAAAGGAAACACTAATGCAACTGCTGATTTTCTGACGTTTATTTTATGGTATAATGGGACAAAGGAGTTTACTATGTCAATTAAAGAAATAAAACGCCAAGCAAAGACGACCTTAGCGAGCCTTTCTGGTAAGTATTTACTATTTTTAATCCCAACACTTCTCGTCATTTTCCATTTCGGCATTGAAGTCCATCAAGGTTATATTTTAGCATATGGCATCGAAATATCCTTAATGGCTAGTTATTTCCCTTTGCTATTGACTCTTATCATTAGCTTTTTTACCTTGTCAGCCGCCTTTACCATGATTGATGTTGTTAGGCACTACCGCCGCAAGGTGACGTTTTCCGAATCAACAACAGCTTTTTCGGGAGAACTTTTTGGCAAGCTACTGATTTTGTTTTTCATGAAGTGGCTTTTCTTCCTTGTCTGGTCTTTGATTTGGTTCCTAGGACTCTTTATTTTCATTATCGGCTTATCTGCCTTTATGATGAATGCAAAATCGGGTACAGGTATTGCTATCTCTTTGGTCTTTTTGGTTCTCGGAGCTCTTCTCACCTTGGTGGGTTTTGGTATTTATGTCAACCGCTACTACGCTTATAGTTTAGCAGAATATATTCTCTACGATAAGGTCAAAGAGGGGGCCTACTTAGGTTCTGTTGCTGCTATTGAAACCAGCGTCGCTATGATGAAAGGTTACAAATGGAAGCTCTTCTTGTTACAATTAAGCTTTATCGGCTGGTTTCTGTTAAACCTGTTAACCCTTGGTTTGTTAACTATCTACCTTTTACCTTACTTCACCACAGCCAATGTCATTTTTTACGACCGCCTCAAAAAGCGTTATGAAGAAAACGATGAACCGCTTGAAGGAGAGCACTTGAGAATTCCTAAGCTCAATAAGCAACCTAAACCACTGATGTGCGATGACCATCAGGACTAACCCAGAAGCTGTTGAGCCCTAACATATGGGGCAATCATAGAAAAAATGTCAGTGTCTAAAAACACTGACATTTTTTTGATTTCTAAACACATAACTTCTCTCACCCTCAGGTTACCAAATGGATTGTGCCCTAGTCATCTGACTTATCTTTAGCCTGACATTCTGGGCAAATCCCGTAAGCAATAACTGGAATGCGGGTAACCTTATAGCCTGTTTGTTGGTGAGCTTCCTTGGCAATATCCATAACATCAACGTCCATAAAGTCAGCAATCTTCCCACATATTTCACAAACCACATTGACGTGCTGATGACCCATAAAATCATAGTAGGTGGTTAAATCATTGCTGATCTTCAATTCTGAGACAAAGCCTTCATCAACCAAGACCTTTAAGTTATTATAAACAGTTGCCAAACTCATGTTAGGGAACTTAGGCTGTAAGTCACGGTAAATCTTATCGGCACTAGGGTGCTCTGTTGACTGAATCATGTAAGAAATAATAGCCTTACGTGTTTCCGTAATCCGAATATGTTTTTCCCGTAGATGCTCCAGGACGTTTTCATAGGCATCTAGGGCTTGCTGATGTGAATGAATGTCCATAAGCTGCTAACTCCTATCACTTTTTTCTTTATTATTATATCACAAGTCTGAGGTTTCAACGACCGATGATTTAGCTTTGATTGGCTATCCATTTTAAATAGTCGATCTTAAGGCAGCGGTTCATGACAATAGCCTCTTTGCCTGCAGACCGTAAATTGGTTTCTGCTTCTTGGCTTTCTAGGCCTAATTGCGCCCAAAAAACCTTGGCCTGGCCTGCTAAAAAATCTCTAGCAACCTCTGGTAAAAACTCACTTCTGCGAAAGACATCCACAATGTCAACCTCAAAGGGAATAGCTTTGATGCTGGCATAAACCTTCTCTCCCAAAATAAGCTGGCCTGCTAATTTGGGATTGACAGGTACAATTCGATAATCCATAGCCTGCATAAATTTGGCAACGCCATAAGCTGCCGTGTCTTGACGGTCTGAAAGACCAACAACTGCAATGGTTTTGGCTGACTCCAAGTAAGCTTTCAGAACATCAGCCGAAGGATTTTGGAAAGCGTAAGTCATTTACTACTCCTTAACAATTTAAAAGACAAAATAGTAACAAGCTACAAATACTAGGATAAAGGCTAGGGCAATCAACAGCATGACACCAACCAATTTTAAAATCAGTCGTAAAAAGAGTTCAAAACCGTTCATTAGTTGCCTCATCTGTTCTATTTTTCATTTTATTATAACATACCTTATAAAAATGAAAAACGGTAAGAACCAGACTTACTTGGCTTCGTACCAGCTTTGCCCTGCATTTTCATCTGCACGCAAAGGAACAGCGAGAGCAACAGCAGCTTCCATGGTGTCTTTGACGAGTTCTCTTATAGCGGTCAACTCATCATTAGGCACTTCCAAAACGATTTCATCGTGCACTTGAAGCAGCATTTTAGCCTTAAAACCACCTGCTTGCAAGGCCTTATCCAGATTAATCATAGCAATTTTGAGAATATCAGCTGCGCTCCCTTGAATTGGCGAGTTGATGGCTGTACGCTCCGCAAAGGACCGAACGTTGAAATTACGAGAGTTGATGTCCGGTAATTCACGACGACGCTTAAAGAGGGTCTCCACATAGCCCTTGTCTTTAGCTTCACGCACCACATTTTCCATATAAGCCTTGATGCCAGGGTAACGGTCAAAGTAAGTGTCGATGTAAGACTTGGCTTGTTTACGGGTGATGCCAAGATTATTGGACAAGCCAAAATCAGAAATTCCATAGACGATACCAAAATTAACAGCCTTGGCATTCCGACGGTCATTGGCAGTAACATTCTCTGCCTTATCAATGCCAAACACACGCATAGCCGTTGAGGTATGAATATCTGCTCCTTCTTTGAAGGCAGCAATCAAATGCTCATCTCCTGAAATGTGTGCCAATACCCGCAATTCAATCTGTGAATAGTCAGAACTCAACAAGACGGCATCTTCTTGAGACGGCGTGAATGCCTTACGAATCAAACGCCCCTGCTCCAAACGAACAGGTATGTTTTGAAGGTTGGGATCCACACTAGACAGACGTCCTGTCTGGGTCAAATCTTGCACATAGCGAGTATGGATTTTACCGTCAGCTAAGATATAATCCTGCAAACCAATCACATAAGTGGATTGCAATTTAGTAATCTGGCGGTAATCCAAAATTTTTGCCACAATCGGCGCAATCGGCGCCAAACGTTCCAAAACATCCACGGCGGTAGAATAACCTGTTTTGGTTTTCTTGGTCATCTCAAGAGGTAACTGCATCTTCTCAAACAGAATGCTACCAAGTTGCTTAGGAGAATTGATGTTAAACTCTTGGCCTGCCATGTCATAGATTTCCTGTGTTAAGGCATCAATGATGACTTTGTTTTGCTCTGCCATTTCTTGCAAAGCCGCCCTATTAACCTTAATGCCTTCAATTTCCATTTTTGCAAGGACATTAGCCAAAGGCAATTCAATGTTCTGATAGAGGTCTAGTTGCTCATGAGCAGTGAGTTTGTCCAGCATTTGAGCCTTGCTGTCTAATAATACTTTGACCTTACGCGCTAAGTGACCAAGTAAGACTTCTTTATCAGGAACAGCCCGTTTAGCACCTTTGCCATAGACCGTATCGTCTTCTTCCAAAGAGATGTCAGTAAAAATGCGGGCAATGGTGCTAAGTTCATTGTCTTCTACATTTGACAGAAGGTAATTGGCTAGTCTAGCATCATAGCTAGGTGCTGCCAACTCAATTCCTAAGTGGCTCAGCAGGACCTTGCTACGTTTAAAATCATAGGTGGCAATTGGTTTTTCAAAGACCCTTTTGAAAAGTTCAGTTGATAACAAGCTGAGATCAGTTGACGCATAAATCTGGTCTCCTTGTCCCCAAGCAAAGCCAATGATGTCCTCACGATGATAATTGTCCCGAAGCACCTCAAAGTAGAACATGTCTTCATCGCTAAAAAGGTCAGCAGATAAACTAGTAATTTCTTGGTAAGAAATAGCGGGTACCGCTTCTTGAGGCATCTGGCTAGCAAGACCTTGTTTGAGTTGAACAAAATCCATCTCATCATAGAACTGAGAGAGACTGGCAACATCTGGACCTTTATAGACAATATCGTCTAAGCCAATGGTAATTGGAGAAGCTGTATTGATAGTGGCGAGCGTTTTAGATAAGAAAGCTTGGTCACGGTCATTGATCAAGTTTTCTTTCATTTTTGACGCTTTGAAACCATCAATATGTTGATAGATACCTTCTAAACTGCCAAATTCGTGAAGGAGCTTGAGGCCTGTTTTTTCCCCAATTTTTGTCACTCCAGGAATGTTATCCGATTTATCCCCCATCAAGGCTTTGAGGTCAATAAACTGGTTTGGCGTCAAGCCCAGTTTTTCCATGAGGTAAGCTGGCGTGAATTCTTCAAAGTCGGCAACACCCTTTTTAGAAATCTCAACCACGGTGTTCTCGTCAGTTAATTGGATCAAATCCTTGTCACCACTGACAATGGTCACATCAAATGGTACTTCTGTCCGCTCTGCCATTTTATCAAGCGTCCCGATAATATCATCCGCTTCGTAGTGTTCCAACTCATAATAGGGAATCCCAAGAGCTGTCAACATCTCACGAATATAAGGAAATTGCTCGCGAAACTCGTCTGGGGTTTTAGCACGCCCGGCCTTATAATCTGCATACATTTCTGTTCGGAAGGTGGTTTTGCCCGCATCAAAAGCCACCAGCACATGCGTCGGCTGAACCCGTTTCATCATATGATCTAACATCAAATGAAAACCGTAAATAGCATTGGTGTGAAGGCCACTATGGTTTTTAAAGCGGTCAATTTGATTGTAGAGGGCAAAAAAGGCACGAAAGGCGACAGATGAGCCATCAATTAATAGTAATTTATTCTTGTTTTCCATAGCCTTATTATAACACAGTCAAGCAGGCTTGGCTCCTCCAAGCCATTGCTTTTGCTGATAAGTATGATTAGCTTAAAAAGCCTAGGAAAATTCCTAGACTTTAGAACGTAGACAAACTCTATTTTTAAGAAGGTGTCGATGAAAATGATTTAATGATCATGACTTCAACCAACTCTTGAAACACTTATGTTATCGTGTTTCAGGAATTTTTCTTTTTAGAGGAGCCAAAAAAGATTGAAGAAAAATTGTCCTAACTGGACGTTTTCTTCAATCTGAAGCCTAGGAAAATTCCTAGACTTCTCTATTTACTCTTCAGGCGCGCCTATTTGATCCAATCTGATACCTTAGATTGGTTAGCATCTACCCATTTTTTAGCAGCTGCTTCTGGGGTCATGCCTTTGTTGATGTCAAGCATGACAGCTTCCATATCCTTTTTGGTCCAGTGGAACTTATCAATGATTTTGTAGACATTTGGAAGGTCTTTTTTCAAGTCTTTGCGAGCAATGGTATTGATGTTTTCTGCTGAACCAAAGGTTTCTTTGGAATCTTTAAGGTACTTCAAGTCATACTTGGCAAACATCCAATGTGGCGACCAAGCAGTGATGACAATGGGTTCCTTTTTCTTGATGGCCTGATCTAGTGAGGTCGTCATAGCTCCTGTTGATGCTGCGACTAACTCCCAACTTGATAGATTATCATAGTCCTTAAGGGCATTTTTTGCGGCTGTCATGATTCCTGCACCAGGTTCAATCCCTGTGATTTTTTGGTCAGCTTGACTGTCTAAATCTTCGATACTGTTGACATCTGTCATGTATTTAGGGACAGCTAAGCCAAGCTTGGTTCCTTTTAGGTTAGGACCCAGATCATCTAGTTTTGATTTGTATTTCTTATATTGTTGGCCATGGGTGACTGGCAACCAAGCACTGGTTGAGAAGTCAGCGTTCCCATTGGCAACAGTTTGCCACATAACGGCGTTATCAAGTGGGGTCAAGGTCACATGGTAACCTTCTTTTTTCAAGACTTCTGCAATCACGTTGGTTGAGGCAACTTCAGAATCCCATTGTACATAAGCAATGTTAACATTTTCACCTTTGTCTGCCATACCAGACGTCATAGCCATAATACCGCGTCCTAAAGCAGCTATCAAAAAGACAGCAAGGGCTGCTAGACCAATCCATTTATTGGTTTTACCAGCTTTAGCTTTTTCTTGAGGTTTGCTATTAAACAACTGTGTCATGCGGTCAAGCACAATAGCCAAGATAACCAAGGCAAGACCACTGACAAATCCACTACCAATGTCAGCGTGTTGAAGAGCTGATAAAACTTCACGTCCTAAACCAGGGGCACCGATCATGGATCCTGTGACCACCATAGAAAGGGCTAGCATCATGGTTTGGTTCACACCAGCCATAATGGTATTTCTAGCCAAAGGCAATTCCACTTTGAAGAGCTTTTGTTGCCCAGTTGACCCAAAGGCATCTGAGGCTTCAATCAATTCTGTTGGAATGTCACGAATAGCCAAGTTGGTAAAGCGAACCGTTGGCGGTAAGGCAAAGATGACTGAGGCAAACACACCCGGAACCATCCCGATACCAAAGAAGGCAACAGCCGGAATCAAGTAAACAAAGGCTGGCATGGTTTGCATAAAGTCCAAGATAGGGTTGACCACTTGTCGGACGGTGGCATTTTTAGCCATCCAAATGCCTAGAGGAATACCAATCAAAACGGAAATCAAACTGGCCACCAAAACCAAGGTGAAGGTGTTGATTAATTGTTCCCACAAGCCTTGATTATAGATAAAGAGCAAGCCTAGGAAAGTAAAAGTTGGTAGGGGCCACTTCTTCTTGGCAAGGAAAAACATGGCAGCTGTTACCAAGACAATAAAGAGAAGAGGAGGAATAAACAAGAGGGTCTTGGTCATCCAATCCATTAAGAAACTCCCCACCGCCTGCATGACATCAAAAAGACCTGAGAAGGTCTTGGTTACCCATTCCGTTAATTGTTCAACCAGTTGAGCTACTGGTAATTTTGTTTGTAATATCGTTTCCAAAATGCAATCACTCCATTCTAGTTAAGGTCTTCGTCTGAAATATTAGCCAAGGCTTCAATGACTCGTCCTCGAATAATGACTCCCAGCAGACGGTTATCGTCATCTGTTACCGCAATAGGAGCAGATGAGTCGTAGATAAGGGGCATAATGTCTGTAATGACCATGTCTTTTGACACTGTTCTAACATCACGGTCAATCACTTCTGATAGAGGTAAACCTTTTTTGCGAGCCTCTATGGCAGCATCGGCCGTCAAACTACCAACTAATTGGCGACGGCGATTGGTTGCCATTAACATGGACACCTCTTCATTATGCATACGGTTCAAGGCAACTTGAGGCCCGTCTAATTCAATGGTTGTCGTTAGTGGTTTGATCATAATGTTTTGTGCTGTCAGAACTTTTGAGCGATCGACATCTTCAACGAATTCACGTACAAAGTCATTGGCTGGATTGGTCAAAATTTCCTCACCAGTGCCAATTTGCATGATTTGTCCGTCTTTCATCAAAGCGATACGGTCACCAATACGCAAGGCTTCATTCAAGTCATGACTGATAAAGATGATGGTTTGTTTCATGCTGGCTTGCAAATCAAGCAATTCATCTTGCATCTCACGGCGAATCAAGGGGTCAAGGGCTGAAAATGCCTCGTCCATTAAGAGAATTTTGGGACTATTTGCTAAAGCACGCGCTAAACCAACCCGCTGCTGCATCCCACCAGATAATTGGTCTGGGTATTGGTTTTTAAAATCCAAAAGACCTGAATTATCAAGGGCTTTTTCTGCTAACTGCTGGCGTTCTTCTTTAGGGACACCACGCAATTCCAAGCCAAATTCAGTATTTTCCAAAATGGTTTTGTGAGGAAAGAGGGCAAAACTTTGAAAGACCATATTGATGTCATGGCGGCGCACGTCACGAAGTTGTTCCGCCGACATGGTTGAAATATCTTTTCCTTCCAGCAAGATAGATCCTGTTGAAGGCTCGATTAAGCGGTTCAACATACGCACAAGGGTTGATTTCCCGCTTCCTGATAGCCCCATGATGACAAAGATTTCCCCCTCTTTGACTTCAAAACTAGCATCATAAACCCCAACAGTAGCTCCTGTCTGCTTAAAAATCTCATTCTTACTTTTACCAGCCTTGACCATGTCAAGCGCTGCTTTTTGGCGTTTGCCAAAAATTTTACTCAAATGGTTGACTTCTAAAATTGTTTCCATTTTTTCCTCTCCTAGATAGTTGATAACTGCAATTATTAATTTTAGCCTAATAACTGTGCCAAAGTTTGTTAAAGTAGCCCTACATAAAATATAATAGTATGGTCACTTTTTTGCTTAAAAAAAGAATCTGTCGAAACAGAACACAACTATTGTATCGCGTGTGGTCACTTTTTGTCAAGGAAAATAACTGTATTTCTTGTTTGAGAACGCACAAGTGACCGCTTACAACCTTATAAGTATGGTCTTTTAAGAGACTTATTGTTTTTTTGACGTAACCACTCATCTTTTTTTCTTTTTGCCTCCCTACCTGCTTTTTTAGGGTCACTTGGAGGAGGGCAGGAGACAGGGTGAACACTCTTTTTATTATTTGTCACAGCAAATAAAAAAAAGCTGGTAGCAAAACCAACTTTTTAGGTTTATCTGGCAGCCATCATGTCACATCCTCTGTCAACCGTTCTCTGCTGCTATAAACTTGCAAGTGACTTGGCAAGACCTTAATGGTCAACGGCAAGTCATCTCCCTCATCACCGTCAACATTGCTGGTCAGCTTTTCTCCTTCTAGGGCAATCTTTACCTCCTTAACCCTTTCATAGCCTAGTTGGTCACTGCCTTCTGTTTCAGCTGAAAAGAGACTTGGCAAAGCCGCTAAGGTATCAAAGATATTATGGTCTTTGGTATAAACCAAGTGCAGGTAGCCATCATCTACCTTGGCATTGGCAGTCATTTGGTCAAAGCCCCCGATAGAATTGGTCAAACCAACAAGTATCAGGGAGCTTTTTAGCTGCTCTTCTTTGCCATCTCGCGTCAGTTGAAAAGTGTAGCTAGTATTGGATAGAACCTGTTTTAGACCTGATAAAAAGTAAGCTAGCGGTCCAAGAGCTGTCTTGGCTTTATCATCAACATTGTTAATGGATTCAGGGATATTACCAATGGCAACAATATTCATAAAATAAGCATCATTGACCTGACCAACGTCAAGGGCTCTTGGATTGTCCAAATCTAGACTATCAATGGCTTCTTCTGGATCTAACGGAATGTCTAAAGCACGCGCCAAGTCGTTGACGGTTCCCAGTGGTAAAAAACCAAAATAAGGACGCTCGGCATGCCCCGAAATGCCATTGATAGCCTCGTTAACAGTACCATCTCCACCCATGACAAACACACTATGGTAATGCTGCTCACTTGCTTCATGTGCAAAAACTTTGGCGTCTCCAGATTCTTTAGTGTGTCGAATGATGACGTTGTCAAAATACTGGGCTAATTTGTGATGCATCTTAGTTTCGTACTCTTTAGCTTTTTCTCCGCCTGAGGCTGGGTTAACAATCAATAGAGCTTTTTTCATAAACAGTTTCCTTTCATTTGTGATAGGATTTTAAAGCCCTTCTCCCTGACCATCTGGCACTTGGAAAGGAGCTTTTCAATCAGTTAATATCTCATTACATTTATTGTAACATAATGCTTCCCTTTTACCCTTATTAATGACTGACTGGATTGACAAACTAAACCAAAAAGCCCTTAGTGACGAGCTCAAAAAGAATCCAAAAAAAACTCACCCAAGACAGTCAGTCTCACTAAGCCAACTGGCTTGATGAAGGACTACCACCTTGAATGAGCAGGTTTCTATTAAAGAAGGGCCTTAAATTGAATATTTGAGTCTTCTAAGAAGCAATCGTCAAAGCCACGTGGGTGATGGTATTCGATACGGTTTTGATCTTGTGGGTAAGTGTATTTACCACCAACTTCCCAGATAAATGGGTGGAAATCGTATTGAAGACGTTCCTTACGCATTTTCCACAATTCAAGAATTTCATCTGTGGATGCCATGAAATTTGACCAGATATCGTAGTGGACTGGAATGATGACTTTGGCATGGAGATTTTCTGCCATACGAAGCAAGTCGATAGAAGTCATCTTATCTTGAATGCCGATTGGGTTTTCCCCATAGTTGTTCAAAGCAACGTCAATCTTGTAGTCACGGCCATGTTTAGCAAAGTAGTTTGAGAAGTGTGAGTCAGCACCGTGGTAAATGGTTCCGCCAGGGGTTTCAAAAATATAGTTAACAGCCTTACGAGCCATCTCTTCGTCTGTCACTGCTAGTCCTGCTAACTCACCACCTTGAGCATCAGCACCTTCAACCGGAAGAGTCACCAAGCAAGTACGGTCAAAGGATTCGACAGCTGTCACTTTCATGTCTTTAAATTCAAAGCTATCGCCTGGTTTCAAAATCATGATACGGTCTTCTGGCACACCCCATTTTTTCCAAATTTCGCCACATTCGTAAGGGCCTACAAATTTAACATGGTCAAGTTTTGGATTGTTGATAATGGCTGCCGCAGTATTGATATCAATATGGTCACTATGGTAGTGAGAAACCAAATAGTAGTCCAATTCGTTAATCATGAATGGGTCAATAACCATTGGCTGTGCTCTAAGGTTTGGTTGCAATTTACGCACACCTGCCATATTGGCCATCTGATGACCGCGCACCATGTCTTTGACTTTTTTAGTTGACTTACCACGCGCAGACCACAAGTCCATGACAACATTCGCACCGCCAGGCGTTTTAATCCAAACACCACAGTTGCCTAACCACCACATGGCAAAGTTGCCGTCTGGCACCACTTCTTCTTCGATTTCTTCGTTTAACCAAGTGCCCCATTCTGGGAATGTGCTAAGAATCCATGATTCACGTGTAATATCTTGTACTTTAGCCATTAGATTTCCTCCGAGATTATTCTTCTTTTCTATAAGTTAAGTATAGACTTTCTTAACACTGATAAAAAGACCAAGTGTCACACAGTTCTGTGTTCAAAAATGGACTGGATTTGAAGTCATAATCTGCAAGGAAAGCACATCATAGAAAGAACTCTCGATAAGCAAGCAACTGCCCTGCTATTTTCTCAGGGCATACTAAAAACCTCAGTTATGTTTTTTCTACGTCATAGAAAAACTGAGGTACCTTTTTTGATATGTCGACACTCACAACAGCTCGCGGTGAATGAGTTTTTCAATTTTAGAAGTCAGCGCATAGCGGTCTGATTCATCTTTGACAACTGCCTCGATTGCCTTGGCCAACTCAGTGGAAAAGCGTGAATGCTCGGTCAGACGCCCCTGCTTGGAAAAGCGAATGAGCTTGATAATATCATCATCACTTAAAATAGGATTAACGATAAGCATCGGAAGCTTAGTGTCCAAGGCGTCTGTTGTGGCCACAATCATATCCACCGACAAGAGGTCATAGACACTCTGGTATTGCTCTGTTGTAAAAACAGCTTCAATCTGCCCGTTGGCTAGATACCGCTGGCACTGTTTGAGCAGGAGTTTTTGGATACCAATACCATCATCAGACACAATAACCAATTTAGTCTTATCTTGATCCGCCTTGTTGTTGCGCAGCTCTCCTCCCAAATGAATGGTCAAGTAGGCCACGTCATCATCCGTTAAACTAATACCCCAGTCTTTTTCTAAAATAGTCGCACAGGATTGCGCCATAGCAAACAATTCTTCGTATTTTTCTTTGATATGATCTGTTAGCGGATTGACTGAAAAGATTCCATAAGCTTTACGGTAAATGAGTGCCTTACAGTGGGTCGTCAACTGCTTCAACAACTCTTGTTTATGGATAAAGTACAACTGATAGCAGCTCTCCAACTGGTCAATAAAATGACTGATGGTGGCCCGCATGTCATCATAATCTTGACTTTCCACATGACGGTCTTGGTCTTTTCGGAAAGACAGCATGAGCATGGCCACCATACTCACTTCGATGTCATCCAAATGGAGTTTGAAATTCTGGTAGAGCTCACTGGCTAATTCTTGAGCAATTTGGTATTCTTTGCGTTTCCAAATCAAGTTAAAATCCTTTTTGAGGGCATTTTTGACGTCCGAATTAAGCCTCATGTTGCGATAGCTCAAAAGCATGTAGGGTAAGATTTGCAACATAAACTGGCTATCTTGACTATTAATGGTTTTTCCTAAGCTAGCCTGTGATAAAAAGAGATATTCGTGGAAATAGGTTAAAATATCCTTTGAAAAATAGACTGAAAAGCCCTGCATTTCTGACAGCTTGCGGTCAAACATATCAATAAAACTACTATTTCCCCCTTGATAAACATCCACCAACACCTTATAAA
The DNA here is from genome assembly GCF_900636575.1 of Streptococcus canis. Lineage (NCBI taxonomy): Bacteria > Bacillati > Bacillota > Bacilli > Lactobacillales > Streptococcaceae > Streptococcus > Streptococcus canis. Next base: position 756,668 of record NZ_LR134293.1, on the reverse strand, counting down.
GGTATTGAATTAAGGCCATGGGGTGACAATCAAAATAATACCCTCTTGCCTTAGTGACATGAAGCTGGATCTTGTACTGTTTGTCTTCCAGTTCCTCCCTTAACTCAGTCAGGTCATTTAAAATGGTGTTACGGGACACATCGTTGATCTGCATGAGTTTGTCAATGGTCACGCGCTCAGTGGAAACTGCAATATAAATCGAAGATAGACGCCTTCGCTCATCACTTTTCATGACATAATTGTAATCAGTCACTTCTTCTAACAATAAACGGCAAGCAGCTTTTTGAGCATCACTTAAAAGAATACCGATTCTAGGATAAGAGATAATCCGCTCAACCTCATCAGGCAGAGCCTCATTTATTTTGTCAAGCTGGTAATAGACTTTACGACGCGACTGGTTCAGGGCCTGCGAGATAGCCATAACCGTCTCAGGCGCTTCTAACTTGAGCAAATAAGAGAGCAAATCATAACTCTTTTTATCCAAAATCATCATTGTTCCAAACCTCCTCCCTAAAACTCCATCCTTGTCTATTTTAGCACGATTTTAGCGACTTGGCACCTAACGGCTGTAAAGAAACCTTGAGCAAAGCTGAGTCAGATGTCTCGCGTCAGCCAAGAGTTCTTCCTTGCTAGTAGCGTATTCTAAGGCTAGGTATATAGCGTTGGGAAATTGCTGGATCAGACTGGTAATATCTAGTTCCCCCTCCAATAAAGAAGTACTCATTTCCAAACCTGTGCTGTGTTGCTGGTAATTTTTGCAGTGGAGATAAGTGGTGAACGGGCTCATCTGAATAACTGCTTGCGAAATAGACTCCCCAACGAATGCCCAATTAGCCGTGTCAAAGACAAAATGGATAGGCAAGCCTGTCTGGCTAGCCAAGGTCATAAACCGAACACAATTAGCTAAACTCGCTCCCTTAGGGTCTTGGTTATTTTCCACCAGAAGTTGCATACCTGCTGGTAAAAATCCTGCTATGGGGGATAACGTTTTGGAAGTTAGACGACTAGCATCACCAATATTAAGTTTCAAAAAGGGCGCTTGCAAGACTTGTGTTTCCTGTAACAAAGCATCCAAGCTCGGATTGATCCTTCCTTCGACGAGCAAGTCTTCATTGACACTGTAAAAAAGCGCCAGCCCAAGTTGATTGGCTTTGGCTTTTAAAAGTCCTAATTCTTGGGGAATATCCCTCAAAAATTCCCGACGAACTTCAAAGCGTTTAAAACCTAAGGAGTGCACTTGGTCTAAAAGATCACTCTGCGAAATTCCTGCTTCCAAGGCCTCCTTAAAGACAATACTATTAATAATAAGCTTTTCTTGTTCAAACATATTTTTTCTTTCTAACCTTCTTGTGACAAAGTCGACAGGGCAGCTAAAGATTGCCAGGCTGGCCCCATCACGGTGACTAACTGCTGATAGAGGTCATATTTTTGCTGGTAATACTTGCCTTGCTCTTGGTTTGGATAATAGGTCTCCTTGACCCTTACCATGTCGGCCACAACCTCGTCTAAGGAAAGGCTATCCAAAGATGCCTTGGCAATCAAAGCACCTCCGAGACCTCCAAGTTCACTACCCGATACAGTCTCAATTGGCAGCTGGAGCACATCTGCAAACAGTTGCACCCAAGCCTTTGAATGCGTTGCCCCACCGGTCATTCGAATAACCTTAGGTGCTGAGCCCTTGGCTAGGATTAGCTGATCAATATGCTTCTTGTGAGCAAAAGCAATCCCTTCATAAACCGCCCGTAAAAGGTGTGACTTGGTGGTCCGCGTGCTCAATCCAAAAAAGCAGGCTTTAGCGTCTGAAGAAACATTGCTCCCATATAAAAAGGGTAAGAAAATAAGGTCATTATAGGCGGCGTCTGTGTTTTCCAGAAAGGTTTCCAAGGTATCATAAATAGATTCACGCCCTTGTTCTTTAATGGTTCGTATTTCTTCTGCCATCAACATTGTTAAGATAGCATCAAGATTTCCAGCAGACGTTGGACTGCTGGCCTCAATCAAATAATCACGGTTGGGAAAATACGAATTCATGTGGCCACTGGCTTGGCTAGCGGCTTGTTTGCTTGGATAGGCATTAATATTCCAAGTGCCAGAAATCAAACTGAAGGTCTGATCATCAAGAACTCCTGAACCGATGGCACAGGCATCAATGTCAAACAGACCACCGAGAACTGGGGTCCCTTCTGTTAAACCAGTCAGGTTTGCGGCCTCTTTGGATACTCCTCCAACCATATCCGCACAGTCCACCAATTCAGGCAAGGCTTGAGCCATCTCCTCAATATCAAAAAAACTGAGAATAGCTGGGTCATAAGTCCCTGTTTGAAAATGAATCCAATGATTGCCTGAAGCATCACCATATTCTTGATTCACCTTGCCCGTTAATTGAAAACGAATAAAATCTTTGGCTGACAAAACCCAACCGATCTGCTCATAAGAAGCCCTATCATGCTCTTTCAACCATCGTAGCAAAACAGGAGCTTGAACCCCAACGACATGTTGTTGAGTCATTGGCCAAAGTTCATCTAGCTTAGCTTCAAATGTTTTTGCTAAGTCGTTGGCTCGTTCATCTGTGGATAAAATGCCATGACAAAAAATAGCTTGTTGCTTATCTAGCAGATATAGCCCTTTCCCATGACCGATGGGAATAACAGCTGCAATAGCGGAGCTATCAATGTCTGATGTGATAATAAGGTCCTTAATGGACGCACCAATAGCATGCCAGAGAGCCTCTAAATCAATTTCTCTGAAACCAGGTCTGTCTTCTATTTTCAAGGTGGGAAAGGAGGAAATAGCAATTTCTTTGCCCTTGTCATCAAATAAAATCGCTTTTGTGGTGGTTCCCCCATAGTCAATACTTAAAAAGTAGCGCATCTTTTATCCTTTCATCGTCAAATCAGAAACCAAGAGCCAAACCGGACCTTTCAAAGGCAACCGATACCATTATCTTTTAGCCTTGAGCAGGTTACCTCACTTGACAAAATAAGTTTGGGACCCTTTTTGTCCCAAACCCCTAATCATTTTAATACAAGCCTAGTTCTTTGGTGACAGGATCGACAGCCTTGCGATTGGCTTCAACAGCAGACGGCTTGAAGTAAACACGTTCTGCATTGTGATAAAGCACATCTTCTAATTCTTCTGGTGTGAAAATAGCAACATGTTCTAGCCAGGTCGCCAATTCCTCATAAGTGTTAAAGGTCGCAGACCAAGGCGAATCTGTCCCCCAAATGATGCGTTTAGCTCCTAGAACCTCTTTGGCAATGCGCACATTCTTTTCAGCCTTAGGGAATGGAAATTTGTCTGGGCTATCTATGTCTTGGATAGCTGAAATATCTGTGTAGATATTGTCCAAGTCCTTCCACATGCTGAGCTCTGCTCGCAAGCGATTTGGAGTGTCTGCATGGGGGAATGACAAATGGCAAACCACAAAGTCAAGACTTGGGTGTAGGCGGGCAAGATTAGCAATAGCATCTGGCTGATGGCTGATTTGATCCCAATTTCCATAATCCACTGTCACGACAAAACCTGGGTATTCTAGCAAGTAGGTCAAGATACGGCTCACATGCGGATCGGTATCCAAACGAAATGGTGTTTTTTGACCTCGATAGCCATGAATGCCACCACCTTGACTAATTTCAAACTTGATAGCTCGAAAACCTAGGACTTCCACATGACGTTGGACAATCTGCATGGCATTGTCAGCAAAGGGATCCACTGAAAAGGCTCCTGTAAAGCGCTCAGGGTATCTTTTAATCGCCAGATGAGTATAGTAATTTTGATAACCATTGAGATGTCCTTGGAGAATAACAGCCTTTTCTACCTCATTAGCATCCATAAATTGTAAAAAAGATTCTGCAGTAAAAGCGTCATCTCCATAACCATCTGGGATTAGTTTGATCAAATCCCCATCGTCCCAAATCGCATAACCATTTCCAACTGCATTCAAGCGGCCTTTGCCATTAAACCCTGCAATGGTGTTGACAATATGAGCATGCCCATCGATTTTTTTCATTTTTCTTTCCTCCACTAAATCTAATCTTCCGCAATAAAGATTTTTTCACAAGACCCTTCAAAACCACTGTTTTTATCTGACATGACCTTCAAATAACGGTAAATAGCTTCTCTTCTTGTCCGTAAAAGCACTAAGAAGGCCAAGTAAGTCACAATGGTGAGACCAATATAAATTGGATTGCCAGAAATCCAAGCAAAGAGCACAAGCGCCGTTAAGGGATGAGCTAGGAGATTAAAGCTCATAATTAGGGTAACCCCAGCAGGCAGAGCAGTGCCAAATTGTTTAACCGCTTCGGTGTAAATTGGACCAAGAGCACTGGCAGCGTAGAGGCCTAAACTAAACCAAACAATCCCATTTAAAATCGCTTTTAGAATATTGCCTCTCGTTATTGCAATCATGGCCTCAATCATAAAAGGAATAGCAATCAAATCCACCACAGGGAGTGCCTTGTTTCCTGGCAAAATCAAGGAAATCACTACCATGATAGGAACCAAAACCAACCCAGCAATAATAGTAGCTGGTTCACCAAATCCTACCCCATCATCAACAGCAATAAACCAGCGTTTTTTGTCAGAAAGGGTAGAGCTTTCAGCATTTTCTTTTTTCTTGTTGCGTTCAACAGCTTCTGCCAATGGGGCAAAGGCTTGGGCAAATACCCCTGTGATCAACGGAAAAATAGTCATCACTGCAGCCAAAGCCACAGCAAAGGATAAGATACCACCCCAAGTTTCAATGGACATGAGGTTTTTGAGACTGCCTAACACCCCAATAATCACCCCTAGAATAAAGCCCAGGGTCATTGGCTCACCAAAGATACCTAACTTGGTTTTAAGAGATTCAGGGTTCAATTTGACCTTATTAATACCAAGTAAATTCCATAAGGGATCAAGGATCAAGGCAGGAATCAAGGTTTCAATATTATGAATGGAATTAATCGTGGCATTTTTGACGCCGTAGTATTCTGACCAGCGATCTGCCAAAACTTCTGACATGACAAGTGAATAGAGTAGGACAAAGACCATGAAGGCAAAGGATAAGACAAAATTTCCTGTTGCAGCATAAGCCATGGTTCCCCAAATCATGTAACCAAAATTATTCCACAAATTTGATGGCACAAAGACACGCGTAATCCCAGTTAGGAATAAAACAAGTTCGATTAGTAAGCCAAAGACAAAGAAAGACAGGCCAATTTCAGAAGAGAAGGCTGTCAAGGAACCAGCCTGCCAACCAATATCTACAATAGGCAAATTTAGCCCAGTCGTGTCAACCATTTGTTGAATATACTTGGTCACCATTGGTGCAAAGGCAGAAATAATCCAACCAAAACCAGTCAAACCGACACCTGCACGCAAGGCACAAAAGAAGGCACGTTTAGGATTGACTTTTAAAAAAAGACTGACAATAAAAATCATTACTGGCACAACCGTGGCTGCACCAAAGACGTTGAAAAAATTGTGTAAAGCTTCTAACATAGTTTCACCTTTTTATTTTATTAAGCGCTTACATTTATCTTTAGAAAAATGAGAAACCCATTTTTCTAAGCCAGCAAGGCTTGATTAACGTGATGCATTGACCACATTGATAGGTTTTCCATCAAAGAAAGAGAGAATGTTATTGGCAGCCTCCTCAGCTAGAGTGATACGGCCTTCAATCGTTCCTGTTCCCGCATGCGGACTCATGATGACATTATCAAGCTGGCGAAGTTCTTCAGAAACAGCTGGTTCAAACTCAAAGACATCTAAGCCAGCTCCAGCAATTTGTCCCTCTTTCAGAGCCCAGACCAAATCTTCTTCGGAAACAATAGGTCCCCGTGCAGCGTTGACCAGATAACTGCGGTTTTTCATCGCCCTGAAAACATCTTTGTTAAATTGATGATGGGTCGAAGGCAAATAAGGAGCATGTATGCTTACCACATCTGCTTGGCTTATTAATTGGTCAAAGTCAAGGAAGTGAACACCTAGTTCCTCTTCACGTTCTTGTGGCAAGCGATAAAGATCATTGTAAACCACCTTCATGCCCAGCGCCTTAGCAAATTCCGCCACAGTGAACCCAATTCGTCCCATCCCATAAATGCCCAAGGTAGCTCCCTGTAAGGTCATCCCTTGGAAACGACGTTCACTTGGGTCAAGCCATTCGCCTTGCCTTACCACCTTATCATAGAAAGCTAAGCGCTTGGCCGCAGCCATCATAAGCGTGATGGTCATTTCAGCCGTAGGCACCCGCACAGCTTGAGGGGAATTCGAAACGGTAATCCCTTTTTCTTTGGCATAGGCAATATCAACATGGTCATAGCCAACAGCATTTAAGGAAATCAGCTGCAGATTTTGAGCTGCATCAATCATTTCACGATCCCCTTTTTGCCCCATCAATAACCAAGCGTCGTAGTCCTTGAGGTGTTCAAGGACATACTCTCTTGAAAAAGGGGTATCCTCTGAATAGGTTACTTCACACTGGGCCATCAATTTTTGAAGCCCTTCTTTAGGAACGATGCCTGTCACTAGCACTTTCTTTTTTGTCATAATGTTCCTCCTTTAATATATAATATATTGTCATGACCTTAAAAACTGAGCTCATAAAGAGCCACTTGATTGCTGCCATTGTTAGCGGAGAAGAGATAAGATTTCCCGTCCTTGTCAAAGGCCAAGCAATTGCTGGAAGCTACTCCAGCTTCCACAAGATGAGACTGAAAGTCCCCATCAGTATAAGTGAATACCCGAAGCTCTGCCTTCTCAGACCGCCAACCAAAGATAAAACAGGGCACTCCTGAAAGGCTACCACTCCAGATGGCATGTCCAAAAGGTGTGGGGTCAGGATAATGGTACAATTCTCTGCTAAAATCATGAGAGAAAATCCTCAAGCGATCCCCATGGAAGCCTTGTATAATCATGTTTTCATGCTCCCCATCCTGATTAATATCTAACTGAACAATATCACTGGTTTCTTGACCATATAATATATCTAAGCACCAGTCTCCAGTGTCTGAAGCGTAAGGATAGGTAAGTTTGACAACACCTTCGACGGCTGTAATCAGCGAGTAGTTTTGATTCTGTACATTGCAATAACCATGGTTTTTTAAAAGACGCAAGGGTAATGCTTGAATGTCTTCCAAAACCAGCAAGTCTTTGTTGAATCTACCAACAAAAACCCGTCCCTTATCTGACCAATCCTCCACAAAAGATTTGGAGTTAGCAATGGTACAGCCAATAAATAACTGTTCTCCTGTCGGTGTTTCAATCACATCAAACCGATGAAGGTAGGGAAAATCAGTTATTTTTTGAATATCCCATTTCTTCCCATTAAAGCTACCATAAACAATCTGACAGCCCTTAGCATCAAAGCCAGGATAAAACTTCTGCGTTGCTAAAAAATCCATACTGCCAGGAACTTGCACAATTGACATGGTGCCCCCAATGTCTTGCCAAATTACCTGCTTTTCTAGCTGGCGATTCAAGTCGTAGGCAAAACAAGCCCCATCAACCTCTGAGGCAACTAAAAGAAAGTCAGCCTCATCAACATGTAAACGACAAACAGCATAGGCAGCTGGTAGGGTATCTGATAAAGATTTTTGAACCCGCATAAACCCTCCTAATTATTACCATAAGCTAAAATCATCATGACGACTAACAGGATCATCACAACAATGAGTTAATCGGTTAACTAAACCTTTAAAAAAATAGAAGAGAAGACCTGAATTAACAGCGGCCACATAAAAACAAAGAATATTTTATGTTAATCGGTTAACCAAAGACACTCTTATTATAACGCTAATCATTTTAAAAAGCAAGCGTTTACACGTGTGTTTTTTTAAAATTTAATGAGCCAAGCCTGCCTAGCCCAGCTCATTAACTATTCTTAAAATGACTGTCGAATAATCAGCTCATTAACCACTTCTAGTAATTCTGGACTGGCAGCCTGATTCTTTTCTCCTTTTAACTTTTGAATCAAATGCTCCGCTGCCAAACAGCCAATACCATAAGAATCTTGTTTAATACAAGATACAGCTGGTGTTAAGACCTGCATCCATTCCAAATCTTCATAAGTCCCTAAACCAAAATCATCTGGATAATGATAAGGAGATTGGTTCACAATCTTCATAAAACTTAACAGAGTTGGACCATTCATCATTAGAAAAGCAGGCTTGGTAGCAGACTCCTTAATCAGATTTAGTATACGGTCTTGGCTACCTTCTTCCCCCAAAACAATCAAGCGGTTGCTACTGGAACCAACCATCTCTTGAAAGCCTTGATAACGGAGTTCGCGCGTAGAAATGCCTTCAATAGGAAATGTCACAAAATAAATCTCCTGATAGCCTGCTTTTAGCATCTCCTGTAAGAACTGCTTGGTTGATTGTTTATTATCAGAAACAATGGTATCAAATTGTAAAGTCGTGGCTTGTCTATCTACCATGACTAAGCTATTAGGATCAAAGACACTAACAAAGGGGTTGTTGGGATTGACCGAGTCCAAAATAATACCTGACACATTTTGCTGCTTCAAGCGGTGCAAATTCTCCAATTCAATTTGGAGACTGTTATCTGAATTAGTAAAGTTAACCGTATAACCATAACGTTGACAGGTATCATGAATTCCCTTCATCACGGAAGAAATAAAAGGATTGGTAATGTCAGCAATCACAACACCAATCGTCTGCGTGTCTCGGGTAACAAGGCTCTGGGCTATTTTGCTGGGCTGGTAACCGGTGACTTCAATTGCCTGCTTAATTTTTTCCTTGGTGGCTAACGACATTTTTTTATAATTACCGTTTAAATAATAAGAAACAGTGGCTTTTGACACTCCAACTAACTTAGCAATATCACTGATGGTGACTTTCTCAAACATGCCTAACTCCTACTCATTCTGTCATTCGTTACGCGTATTATACCACGATTAGGATAATTTTAAAATAAAGGAGGAGCAAGACCCTTGAGTTTACCTTTTTCAAGAAGCATAAAAAAAGGGCAAGCCGATAAGACTCGCCCAAACAATGGTTAACAAAGATGGATACTTTCCCCAAAAGGCAGTTGTCCTAATGCGCATCTCCTTTTTGACCATAATAAGCATTTGGACCATGTTTACGTAAATAATGTTTGTCCATAATGTATTCTGGTGCAGGCTCTACGCGTGGATTGATTTGTTCTGTCAAGCGGTTCATTTTAGCCACTTCTTCTAAGACAACAGAATGGTAAACGGCTTGCTCTGGTGTTTTGCCCCAAGTAAATGGGCCATGATTACGAACCACAATCCCTGGAACCGCCATTGGGTCAAGACCTCGCTTGCTAAATTCCTCTAAAATCACGCTGCCAGTTTCTTGCTCGTAAGCCCCATTAACTTCTGCTTTTGTGAGAGAGCGAGCACAAGGTATCGGGCCATAAAAATAGTCCGCATGGGTAGTCCCATAAAAAGGGATGTCACGGCCAGCCTGAGCCCAGCCAACAGCTTCTGTTGAGTGGGTGTGGACAATACCGCCTACTTCTGGCCAAGCTTTATAGAGCTCCACATGGGTTGGCAAATCTGAAGAAGGGTTCAAATCACCTTCGACCACACGGCCATCAAGGTCTGTCACCACCATGTTTTCTGGTGTCAAGAGGTCGTAGTCAACACCTGACGGCTTGATGACAATACGTCCTAACTCACGACAAACTTCGGAGACATTGCCCCACGTAAATTTGACAAGACCGTGTTCTGGCAGACACTTATTAGCCGCACAGACACGTTCACGCATTTCTTGTAAATTTTTCGCCATATTACTTCAACCCCGCTTTCTCAATGAGTGGGTAAAGAAAGTTCTGAGCTTCTTTGATAGCAGCCCTTGTTTCCTCCACCGTTTCACAGTTTTCTGACCACATTTCAATCAAGAAAGGACCATTGTAGTTAGTTTTCTTGATAACAGCAAACATTTCTTCCCAGTCCACACAACCTTGACCGAATGGCACATCACGGAACTGACCTTTTGAGGTTTCCGTAACAGCATAGGTGTCTTTCAAGTGGAGGGCTGCAATGGATTTGTGGCCATTGTAAAATTCACTCCACAGGTCATTGTGCCAGGCAGAAACATTCCCTGTGTCAGGGTAAACAAAGAGATAGGGAGAGTCAATTTCCTTTTCAACAGCCAAGTATTTTTCAATGGAGTTGATAAAAGGATCATCCATAATCTCAATAGAAAGCATGACTTGGGCTTGTTCTGCCCAATCACAGGATTGTCTTAAATTTTTGATAAAACGAGCACGGGTTTCAGGCGATTTTTCTTCATAATAAACGTCGTAACCAGCTAATTGAATGGTACGAACGCCTAGGTCCTGCGCCAATTCAATACATTGTTTCATCAGTTCAAGAGACTTGGCTTCAATAACAGGATCGTTTGAGCCTAGTGGGTAACGTCTGTGGCCAGAAAAACAAATGGTTGGGATGCGAATGCCAGTTTCATAAATGGCTTTCACTAAATCAAGTCGCTCTTCCTTAGTCCACTCTAAGCGAGCTAAGCGAGCATCTGATTCATCGACAGACATTTCCACAAAATCAAAACCTAAGTCTTTTGCAAATTGCAAACGCTCACGCCAAGTAAACTGTTTTGGCGTAGCTTTTTCATAAATACCAATAGGACGCGCCATAGGTTACCCCCAAATACGTTTGATTTCGTCTTTGAATGCACGCGCCGCTGCAGCAGGATCTTCTGCCTCAGTTATACCACGTCCTGCAATAAATGTAAAGACATCAAGCCCTTCAAAGAGTTTCAAGGTATCCACATCGAGTCCGCCTGTCACTGACACACGAAAGCCCATGTCAATCAATTTTTTCACCTTGTTAAGGTCTTTTTCACCCCAAGTTTCGCCAGCAAGAAGGGCATCACGCGATTGGTGGTAAATCGCCTGAGAAATCCCAGCGTCAAGCCATAATTGAGCTTGCTCATAAGTCCAATCGCCATACAATTCGATTTGGATTTCCCCACGGTCACCGCGCTCTTCTTTAATAGCCTTGAGGGCTGCTGCCATGGTTGGAATAGTCGCACAGCAGATACAAGTCATCCAATCAGCACCGCGCTTAGCATTGTTTTTGGCAACAGTACCACCAGCATCAGCACATTTTGTATCTGCCACGATGATTTTTTCTGGGAAAAGGCTGCGCAACACCTCAACCAATTCGCTTCCCACTTGAAGCAAACAAACTGTACCAGCTTCAATCACATCTACTTCGTGACCAACAGCAACGGCTGCTTTAACAGCCCCCTGTAAGTCAGAATGGTCTAAAGCAACTTGTAAATTTGGAACATGTGTCATCTCTTTTTCCTAAAACTCTTAGCTACAGTACAAACTGGTTAAGAGCTTCTGTCCTTTCAATCATTATTGTCAATTCATCTATTTGAGAATTATCCCCAAAGATTAATTAAGAGTCCAAATCCAAACCGTCTAAGTAAGGACTGGTTTTTGATTCTTCTACCATTGCCAGCACTTCTTCTGAACTTTGGCAAGCCACTAAGCGTTCAATGGCATTGTCTAGTTCAAACAAGGCCACAATTTGTGGGATAGCTACCGTCGTGTGAATAGAAGGGTCTGTGGCCGCCAACGTCAAGAGAACAGAAACCTCTTTACCATCTGAGAAGGTTACTGGTTTTGTCAGTGTAACCAAAGCAAAAGCGTTACGGTTGACCCCACGACCTGCTTCTGCGTGAGGCATTGCCATGCCTGGCATCAAAACGTAATAAGGACCATATTTTTCTGTTGAGGCAATAATGGCATCATAGTAAGCTGACGTCACCGCTCCGCTATCAATCAAAGGTTGAACAGCTAATTGAACAGCTTCCTGCCAAGTATCAGCACTTAGTCCTAAACGAATGGAGTCGTTCTCAATAAAAGCCTGTTTTAAATTCATACAACTATCTCTTTCTAGTGGCTAGGATAAAAGTCCTTGCCTCTTTCCTTTTTAAATACTTAGCACTTTGACACAGTGGTTGATTGGAGGTTCTCATTCCTTGCCGCGCAAGTGACAACGACCCTCCTAATCAACTGTGCGGGGGTGGGACTACAAAATCGATTGCTACACAATACCGATTTTTGTCCCACTCCCATCGTTTTTGGGTTTTTAGCCTTCTTTTGCTAAAGAGAAAGAGTTGGTAACCTTCGTCACAACTCCCCCCTTTTGTTTCAGAATCAGCTTACAGCACTTCTTGTAATTTGGCTTTGATTTCATTGTCGTCCATCAGGTTATCAAGCCCAACCAAGTGACCTTTGGTACGACCATCAAGTTCATGGATCAAGTGGTTTGAAGCCACTACAATGTCATAACCAGAAGCTAGGCCTTTAGCTTCACCAACTGAGCAAGAAGCTGATTGAATATCAGTCACTCCAAGTTGACGAAGAGCATTTTCAACTTTCATTTTAATGACCATAGATGATCCCATGCCATTGCCGCATGCTGTTAAGACTTTAACCATTGTTTTTTCCTCCGAAGATGTTAGTTTTATTTTTTTATTAGAATAGCAGAGCTATTATTTGAAGTGGTGCTTATTGAGCTTCCCCACGGTAGTAAGCCTCTTTGTCCTTAGCTTTAGCAAATTGTAATTGTGGAATGGCAAGTAAGAAGAGGCAGACAAGCACATAACCTGCAATACCAAGGAATTTGAAGAGGTAACCAAATGGCAACCATGGAAGAACCAAGTCGATGTTACCGTGGTAACCACCTGTAAGACCTAATAAACCAACAGCTACCGCACCAAGAGAAACTTGTAAAATCCCTGAGATAAAGGAAAGAGCAACTGCAGCTTTCCAACCACCACGTTTATCAGCGTAAACCGCAATCGCCGCATTATCAAAGAATACTGGAACGAACCCTGTGATAATTAAGATTGGGTTTTTAAAGATAACAAGAAGAGCAATCGTGATCAATTGACCAATCAAACCAAAAGCAAATCCTGAAAGAACCGCATTTGAAGAGCCAAAACCATAAGAAGCTGCAACGTCAACCGCTGGGAATGACCCTGGAAGCAATTTGCTTGAGATCCCTTGGAAGGCATTGGTCAATTCAGAAACGAACATACGCACACCTTGCATCAAAATGAAGAGGTAAACTGAGAAGGTGAGTGATGTTTGCAGAATATACATGAAGAAGGCTTGCTTAGCTGGGTTGAACGCTCCAGGTCCAATCAAGTCCACATTAGACATGATGTCTGGACCAAGGACAGCCAAGATAGCTCCAAAGAAGACTAACATCAAGGTTGCGGACGCAACAACAGTATCGTGGAAAATATTTAAAAAGGTTGGTAATTTTAGGTTGTCAAGGTTTTCTTCTTTTTTGCCAAAGAACGGTGCAACCTTATCCACAAACCAAATGGCAAATTGTTGTTGGTGACCAATCGCGAACCCACCGCCACCTGTGAGACGTTGGGTTGCTTCAACCGTCATGTTAGAACTAATCGCCCAGTAAAGTCCACAAATGATACCAACTGCCCATGCCCCAAAAGCATTTTGGAATTGAGGGATTAATAAGAGGACAAAGACAGAAATGGTTGCTGCTTGTTGTACCATGATATGACCAGTAATGAAAAGGGTACGCACTTTTGTGACCTTACGTAGGGCAACGAGGAGAATATTGACCCCAAAACCAATCAAGAGAGCGGTTGTGGCAACACTAATGAAGCCCATCTCTTCCAATTTTGTATTGGCAGCAGCAAGACCAAAGTAAGGATCGATAACAGCTGCTTTCAACTCAAATTTCTTAGCAAGGGCAACCAAGATGGGACGAAAAGTCGTTACCAGACCACCTGCACCAACGTTCAAAATCAAATAACCAACTGTTGCCTTGACAAAACCGGCAAAGACTTCATAAATTGGTTTTTTAAGGAGTAAATACCCGATTAAAACCAGAAGACCTACGAAGAAAGCTGGGTTTTGCAAAATATTTTGCGAGAACCAGTTTAGGGGAGCTAGAAACATTTCCATGAGAACTACCTCTTTTCAAAGTTAATAAATATAATGTGTTTATATGTTCATTATAGAAAATGAAAGCGTTTTAAAAAAGACCAACTATCACACAAAGAAGTGTTCAAAATTAGACTTCAGTTAACTTATTTTAAAATTTAACCATACTTAACACTTTTAGAATTCTTGACAAGCTTGCTTTTTCGGGCAGTTAGTCACAAAAAAGACCCCACTAGAACACAGGTTCCAGCGGAGTCCACATAGACATTAACTATTATTAGTCTTTGGTTTTTACTTTACCACGATATTAACAAGTTTGTTAGGAACAGCAATCACTTTAACAATCTCTTTGCCAGCAATTTCAGCCTGTACTTTCTCGTTAGCAAGGGCTGTAGCTTCTAAGTCTTCCTTAGTGAGGTCTTTAGCAACCACTAATTTTGCTTTGACTTTTCCTTTGATTTGGACAACGATTTCCACCTCATTTTCAACCAATTTTGAGTCATCCCAAATTGGCCAAGCCACATGAGCAATGGACTCCTCTGATTGGGTCAAGGTTTGCCATAATTCTTCACCCAAGTGTGGCGCAAATGGAGCAAGCAATTGTACAAAGCCTTTGGCATAATCCACAAACAACTGGTCTTCTTTATTAGCTGCATTGACAAAAATCATCAATTGAGCAATGGCAGTATTGAACTTCATGGTCTCAATTTGTTCAGTAACGGCTTTGACAGTTTCGTTGTAAATCTTGTCCAGAGCTCCGCTATTTTCAGCCACAATCTCCTTAGTCGTTACCAAGCGGTAAACACGGTCAAGGAACTTACGAGAACCTTCTAAGCCTTCTTCGCTCCAAGCGATTGACGCATCTAGTGGCCCCATGAACATTTCGTAAACACGCAAGGTATCCGCACCGTATTGCTCAACCACATCATCAGGATTGACAACGTTTTTCAGTGACTTAGACATTTTCGCTGGTGCTTGCTCAAGCTCCTCACCCGTTTCAATATGGAAGAAACTGCCATCACGTTTTTCTACTTTGTCAGTCGCCACAAGGGCACCACGGTGGTCGCGGTAGCTCGTTCCCAAAATCATTCCTTGGTTAAAGAGTTTTTGGAATGGCTCCTTGGTTGGGACAACACCTAAATCGTAAAGGACTTTATGCCAGAAACGAGCGTAAAGGAGGTGAAGCACCGCGTGTTCCGCACCACCCACGTAAATATCAACTGGCAACCATTGTTTCAACAAGTCTGGATCTGCCAAAGCTTGATCGTTATTAGGGTCAATGTAGCGCAAATAATACCAACTTGAGCCCGCCCATTGTGGCATGGTATTGGTCTCACGACGACCCTTAACACCATCTTCGCGGGTCACTTCTAACCAATCAGTCAAGTTAGCTAGCGGTGACTCACCTGTACCTGAAGGGCGAATATCTGAGGTTGCTGGCAAGACAAGCGGCAATTCATTTTCAGGAACAGCTGTTGATGTGCCATCTTCCCAGTGGATAATTGGAATCGGCTCACCCCAATAACGTTGGCGGCTAAAGAGCCAGTCACGTAAACGGTAGGTGACTTTTTCATTTCCAACTTCCTTGTCTTCAAGCCAAGCCACCATTTTAGCAATCGCGTCAGCCTTGTCTAAACCATCTAAGAAGTCTGAATTAATGTGGGGACCGTCTTCAGTGTAAGCAGCTTCTGCCACATGACCACCCTCAAGCACTGGAATAATCTCAAGGTCAAATTGTTTAGCAAATTCCCAATCGCGTTCATCATGTGCAGGTACAGCCATAATAGCACCTGTCCCATAACTTGCTAGCACGTAATCAGCAATCCAGATTGGCATTTCTTTGCCATTGACTGGGTTAATAGCATAACTACCCGTCCAGACGCCTGTTTTTTCCTTAGCAAGATCTGTACGAGCCAAATCAGATTTCAAGCTCGCTTGGCGTTTGTATTCTGCCACGGCTTCTGCTTGCTCTGGGCTAGTAATAGCGTCGACAAGGGCATGCTCTGGTGCTAAAACAGCGTAGGTTGCTCCAAACAAGGTATCAGGGCGTGTGGTAAAGACGGTAAAGTCCTTGTCACTACCTTTAACTTTGAAGGTCACATTGGCACCCGTTGACTTGCCAATCCAGTTACGTTGCATGTCCTTGATAGATTCTGGCCAGTCCACCTCTTCTAAGTCTTCCAAAAGACGTTCCGCATAGGCTGTGATTTTAAGCATCCATTGGCGCATCGGTTTGCGGACAACAGGGTAGCCACCACGCTCAGAAGTCCCATCAGGTAGGACTTCCTCATTGGCAATCGCTGTTCCCAATTCTTCTACCCAGTTAACTGGAACCTCTGCTTCATAGGCTAAGCCCTTTTCATACAATTTGGTAAAGATCCACTGGGTCCATTTGTAATAATGTGGATCCGTTGTGTTGACTTCACGATCCCAATCATAAGAAAAGCCAAGGGAATTGATTTGACGTTTGAAGTTAGCAATGTTTTCAGCAGTAAATACCGCTGGATCATTCCCCGTATCCATAGCGTACTGTTCAGCAGGTAAACCAAAGGCATCCCACCCCATTGGGTGCAAGACATTGTACCCTTGGGCACGTTTAAAACGACTCAAAATATCTGTTGCAGTATACCCTTCTGGGTGTCCGACATGAAGACCAGCTCCTGAAGGGTAAGGAAACATATCTAACGCATAAAACTTAGGTTTTGAAGCGTCCGTTCCTGTCTTAAACGTGTGATTATCAGCCCAGAAAGCCTGCCATTTGGGCTCAATGGCTTTATGATCGTAAAATGTCATGTGAAATCTCCCGTGTAAAAAATCTAGTCCTTTTATTATAGCATGAGATGAGGCTTTTAGGAATGGGCAAGTCGTGCTATTTGCTGTTAAGTTCTGATTTTTCAAACTATTTTTAGCCTCGTCAGCCTCTTAAAAAAGTTAGCAAAAATTGCCTATCTTACTGACTGCCAAATAGCTACCAACAGCCACTAGAATCTTGCCACTTGTTAAACGTTCAATCATGTTAATCTTAGCAGCCAATTCAGCTCTCAAGGGATCAATTTTTTTTTAGAAGTTAAACTGTCAATATTATTGAGCAGTTCCAGATTGAAGAAAAAGTCCATTTAGGACAATGTTTCTTCAATCTTTTTTCACTCTTCTAAAAAAGAAAAACTCCTGAAACACGACAACATAAGCGTTTCAAGAGTTGGTTGACATCATGATCATTAAATCATTTTCATTGACACCTTCTAAAAATAAAGTTTGTCTACGTTCTGAAACTGTCAATATTATTGAGCAGTTCTTCTGCTTCAGCTGTCTTAGCATGTTCTGCAGTAGTTTCCAAAGATCCTCTTATATCTTGCTCTTTTTAGCTAAGAGCTCTTTTTCTACTTATCCGTCAACAACCTGACTCATTTCTGCTTGTAGTTCTTGGATTTCTTCTTTATGAACACTATCAGTAATTGATTTTTTGACGTTATCTGATACCAACTTATCATTAATAGATGACTCTAATCTGGAAATCTCAGTTAATGCTGCTTCTTATGCAGTTTTTGTTTGCGCTCTTGTCTTAACTTGTGCAGAAGCTGAGACAGCTGCTAAGCCAAATGCTGATTTTCTCAAGTGATACTTCATTTGTTTGGCTTTTTCCATTCCTACTCCCCTTTAAAATTGTGTAAAGAAAATGTTATTCTAAGTATCACCGTTGATAAACCTAATTTTAATTATAAATAAGCTGTAAGCTAAAACAAGACTAAATGATCATCTATTTAACCTTCATTTGTTTACAAGCACCTTCACAGAAGATGGACTGATTTATACACTTTTTAATTCCAAGAAATTAAAAAGTCGGACGATTAGATGACTATCGCCCAACTTTTTTCTTTTGAAAAATGATATAATTAAAATTTATTAGAAACTTTACTGTTTACAATTCTGCAAGTTGATAAAGTTCCACTTCGGCTACTGTTTCAGAGCCAAACATGTTCAACATGAGTTTAACTTTGTTGTTTTCAATTTCAACCACACGGCCCTCTTGTGCCATAAAGGCACCGTCAATGATTTGAACCACATCGCCTTCTTTGATATTGGTATCAAAGACATCAATGGTTTGGCCCATAGACAATAAGATGGCACGAATTTCTTCTTCAAGAAGTGGCGTTGGTTTAGAACGGTTTCCGTGTGAGCCCACGAATCCTGTAACGTTTGGCGTGTTACGCACAACAAACCAAGCTTCATCAGTCATGACCATTTCTACCAAAACATAACCTGGGAAGCGATTTTCTTCGATTTCTTTGATTTGACCATTTTTTTCCACGTTAACGGTTTGTGTTGGAATTTCCACACGCAAGATATTATCCAACATGTTATACGTTTGAGCACGTTGTAAAAGATTTTCCTTCACTTTGTTTTCGTAGCCTGAATAAGTTTGGAGGACGAACCACCCCTTGTCAAAAGAATCTAGCATGATATTTCCTTTCATTATAAAAAAGCCTCTCTTGGCTTTTGCGATGTTTTCTATTATTTTTATTATAATAGAAGAAAGGTTGGCTGTCAATGAGAGACCTTTCTTCTCGGCTATTTCAGGCATACTTATCGGAAACTTTTAGGCATTTAAAAAGGCTGGGATATTTTCCCAGCCTAGGCTTTTCCAAGCAAACTTATCACTTCTTCTAAAATGTAGCTTAGAAGAAATTGATCAATGATAATACGCCTTTTGACAACAAGTGGTCAAAGATATAGATAATCACCGTAAAGAAAGCTGTGTACTCAAGAACTGAGATAAAATCTTTCCAACGCTGCTTACGATCTGGCCATGTTGTGTCTTTTAAGACTTTAAAAATCCCACTAATGAATCCCATCAGGCTCTCCTCTTAACGTGTTTCTTTGTGTAAGGTATACTTTTTGCAATACTTGCAAAACTTGTTTACTTCTAGACGTGTTGGTTTTGGCGTGCTGCTTACTCCGATAGAGTAGTTGCGGCTGCCACAGTCGACACACGCTAGGCTTGCTTTTTTCTGTGCCATAACGCCTCCGTAGTCCTTATTTTAGCATAATTTTTAGAATTCCGCAAGCTATCTGAAATAGTCTACAATGCTGTTCCAGAGGGACTGAGCTTTGTCGCGCAAGCCCGATTGATCTACTGCGTCTGATAAGGATTTTGAGGCCTCCTCGGCTGATTTTCTCAAGCCGTCGAT
Organism: Streptococcus canis; assembly: GCF_900636575.1. Classification (NCBI taxonomy): domain Bacteria; kingdom Bacillati; phylum Bacillota; class Bacilli; order Lactobacillales; family Streptococcaceae; genus Streptococcus; species Streptococcus canis. The sequence continues at coordinate 737,559 of NZ_LR134293.1, read as the reverse complement.
AATAGATTGGGAATCAATCCCCGTTTCACTACCTGTTTCATTTACCCCATAGACAGCTGCAATTCCATTTTGGGCGTAAGCATTATCCACATGAAACTGACTACCTTTGGTGTAAGGCAGGATATATGAAGCCTGAGTACTGAAAATAGCGGAAGCTGTTCCTGCGCTGGAATCCGTCAGGTAGTGATTTTCATCTGTCTGGTTAAACCCAACCCACTGGCTAATGACCACATCTGGGGTGTAGCCAATAACCCACTGGTCTCCTGCTAAATCTGGATTGAAGCTAGTTTCAGTAGTCCCTGTTTTTCCAGCCAAGGTATAACCATAGACATTGGCATTAACCGCTGTTCCATTTGAGAAGGTTCCTAGCATCATGCTGGTCATCTTGTCAGCAACTGACTGGCTAATCACGCGTTTAGCCTTGTCGGTGAAAGCTTTGACTACCTCACCTCTAGCATTTTCAATCCGAGTGATAAGATGAGCAGGGTGAATGACACCATTGTTGGCAAAGGCAGCGTAAGCCTGAGCCATTTCAAGTGGGTTGGTGGTTACACTACCACCGAGAGCCACTCCCAACTCTTTTTTGGCAGAGGTCATGTTCAGACCAAATTTTTTCCCGTAGGTAAAGGCTTTGTCAATTCCAATATCATTGAGTGTGGACACGGCTGGGATATTATAGGAATTAGCTAGTGCTTGATACATGGGCACATCTTCTGACTCGTAGTTGCCGTAATTATGAGGCTGGTAACCCTCAAAATCTTGAACCGTATTGGGCAGTTCTTTTTCAATAGACCAACCAGCAGCCACTGCGGGCGCATAAACCACAAGGGGTTTAATGGTTGAAGCCGGACTACGTTTGGCTTGGGTGGCATAATTAAAACTTCTGAAAGTTGGGTTTTCACTGCTATTTATGCGTCCAATGAGTCCTCTAACGGCACCTGTTTTAGGATCAAGGGCAACGCTGGCTGCTTGGGCAGAACTGCCATCATAGGCAGAGACCGGAAATAAATTGTCATTGTTAAAAGTGGTCTGCATTCCTGTTTGGTAGTTCTGATCCAGCTCAGTATAAATCTTGTAACCATTATTAACAATATCTTTTTCAGAAATGCTATAGGTTGAGATGGCTTCGTTAATCACAGCGTCAAAATAAGACGGGTACTGGTAATCATCTGATTTACCAACATAGGTATCTGCTAAGCGATTCCCCATACCGACAGTTTTGGCTTCATTAGCTTGTGCTTGACTGATTTTACCTGCGTCAACCATAGCTCCTAGAACAGTGTCCCTGCGATGGGTCGCGTTTTCGAGAGAATAATAAGGGTTGTAAATTTCAGGTCCCTTGAGCATACCAGCTAAGGTGGCAGCCTCGTCCAAGGTCAAATTAGAAGCTGTGGTTCCGAAATACTTTTGACTAGCATCTTCGACACCCCAGACGCCATTTCCAAAATAGGAATTGTTGAGATACATGGTAAGAATATCTTTTTTGCTGTATTTTTTGGTTAATTCCAAGGCTAGAAAAAATTCTCTCGCCTTGCGCTTAATGGTCTGATCTTGTGACAAGTAGGCATTTTTAGCCAACTGCTGGGTAATAGTTGAGCCACCTCCAAATCGACCTGCAGTAACAACCGCCAGCAAGAATCGTTTAAGATTAATCCCGTTATTGCTATAAAAGGTCCTGTCCTCCGTGGCGATAACCGCATTTTCGAGGTCATCTGAGATGGCGTCTAATTCCACATATCTTCCTTTTTGCCCAGATAGACTACCCGCGTACTCCCCCTTATGGTCGTAAATCACCGTCGTAGCCTTTAAGGCATCTTGCAGGTCAGATACTTTAGCTGTTTTTGAGAGGTAAAAAAGGTAAGAACCTAAAGCCAAGACCAATGTCCCAATGACAATGATTAAGATTTTACCAATGTGATAACGGCGCCAGAAACGGCGAATAGGATTTTGCGGTGAGGGCAAAATAGTCTCCAGTTTTTGCAACCAGACCGGCTGTTTCTTTTTATTAGTCTCATAAGACTTGCTGCGTTGGAAAGCAGCACCCTGACTAGTGGCTGAATCATGATTCACTTGCCTATCTTGAGACTGATCCGTGTTTTGGTCAACTAGCTGTGCTTGTTTTTCTTTTAAGGCTTGTTTTTCCTGATATTTTCTAGGAAAAAATTTCTTTTGTAAAAGTTCTAGAAATGTCATAGAGTTATTATACCACTAAGACCTTAAAGTATGCTTGATTAAGTGATAGGAATATGCTTGGAATAAGCCACACCATCTACTTGGAACAGCAAGCCTTCTGGTCCACCATGATGAGCAAATTCAGTTTGGATAGATTTGCGAGCTGGGTATTTGCCATTAAAGCGCTCTTTCATAATCTTTTCCATGACAGGCACATTCCAAACGTCTCGAAACAGACAATCCATCTGAACGACAGCTTCTAAGGATAAGCCAACTAAGCCCAAACGACGTTCCATCTCATCAAAAGCGCCATTGATTTGACTTTCAATATCTTGACCAACATTGCCAACACAGTAATTTAAAAAGTAAAAGTCTCCTGCTTCTACAAGACCCGTATGAGCCCATTCTTCATTAACGTCATAACGTCTAATTGTTTTCATTTATCTTCCCCTATTGATGTTTAATCTTTTATCATATTATAGCAATTTCTCTTAAAATCTTATATTAAAAACCAGTAATATTGGTCATTGAACCTAAGAAATACCAGTTTTGAAACAGTCAGAACCAGCATCTTTCCTTGGTTATTGTTAAGATATTACCCGGGAGATTTACCGACCTGTCTTTCAGAGATCTTGAAGCCTTCTTTCGTGAAAACATCAGGGTCTCTTTCTTTTATCAGCCAGTCAACGGTTCCACTTTTTGGCAGAATGACACTTGTTTAGCAAATGCTTTTTGACCTTGGTCACTATCTTAAAATGAAAGATTCTCTTGGTCATCATAATAAAACATCTTTCTCCTGTCATTTCATACAAGCGTCCTCTTGAAAAATTCTTGCTTCTTCTTTTGCCAAATGTCAAGTTTTGCTCAGAAACATGCTATAATAGCACTATATTCTTGCCTTAGTTAGGCAACTGTGACACTAAACATAGAAAGATAGGACACACAAATGAATAAATTCCAAGCCTTTAAAGAAACCTTATCAGCTGAGAGCTTAAAAGCCATTTACGATGAAACACGTCTTGAAGTAGCCAATGACGAACGCGAAGGAACGGAAGCTTTCTCTGCTGCCCTTGCTACTCAAATGGCGATTAATCTTGTTGAAAAATACCATGACTGGCTCAATGAAGACCGTAAGTAATTCCACTAAGGGTTTTGCCGTTAGTCTCCAAAATCCCTACGAAGAACTAACTGTCAAGGAACTGCTCGAAGATAAATTATTAATTCCTCGCAAAATTAGGCACTTTCTGCGAACCAAGAAACACATTCTTATCAATGGCAACCCCATTACCTGGCAGCATTTAGTGAAAAAAGGGGATCAGATTGACCTTTTCTTTGATCAGGAAGATTATCCCGACAAGTCTATTTTGATGGGGCAAGCCCAACAGGTGGATTGCCTTTACGAAGACGAGCACATGATTATCGTCAACAAGCCTGAAGGCATGAAAACTCACGGCAATGAACCTACCGAACTAGCCCTACTCAACCACGTTTCTGCCTATACAGGGCAGACCTGTTATGTGGTTCATCGTTTGGATATGGAAACCAGTGGGGCCATTGTCTTTGCCAAAAACCCTTTTATTCTCCCCATTCTGAATCGTCTTTTGGAAAAGCGAGAGATTAAGCGAGACTATTGGGCACTGGTTCATGGAACTCTGACCAGCAACAAAGTGATCTATAGCGAACCGATTGGTCGCCATCGCCATGATCGCAGAAAACGCGTGGTCGATGTCAAGCGTGGGCAACAAGCTATCACAGAGGTTACTGTCCTCAAATCCTTTAAGCGTGGAATGAGCTTGGTTAACTGCCGATTGCAAACGGGACGAACGCATCAAATTCGCGTTCATTTAGCCTATCACGGCCACGCCTTATGTGGTGACCCTTTGTATGGGACTGGCAAGCAAGACTGTCCTCGTCTCATGCTTCATGCCCACCAATTACAGTTGACACACCCTTTAACACAGGAAAAGATTTGTGTTCAGGCGACGTCTCCCACCTTTGAAAAAGAATTGCAATCGAGTAGAGGCTAAGAGATAATCCCTTAGCCTTTTTAGGTGTTAGCCAACCCCTTTGAATTGGAATGATAAAGTCATCTATTTAGAATCTACTGATGGGGTAGGAGATCAGTTATTGTTTCTTCAAAGTGATTCCTGCTAATGGTTTGCTATAATCAAAGTCGCTGTTGGCACCCGCTTGCCAAACAAGAGGTGTCGCAATATTACCTGATACCTTAAAACCATAGGCATATTTGACATTAACACCACCCAAACCTGTTCCTGGAGTCAGAGCCCCTAGATTACTACTTGGGTCTGCTGTATAGAGGTAAAGCCCATCTCCTTTGTCCTCAACCTTGGTAATTTTAGCGGTCTTGGTTTCGCTACGATGACCATTTTTAATAACTACTTTAGTGGTCACGCTACCGTCTTCTGCTAGGGTCATCTCAACAGACAAGTCATTTGTCTGTCCTACCCAGGTGCCTAAAAAGTTTTCAGGGAAAACAGAAGGCACTTTGACCTGGTTCTGTTCGCTAGCAACGGTAATATTTTTAGTTCCCGTTTGGCTAATCAGATAATGGTCTCCGACTTTTTTCAAGGTCATTTTTCCGATCAATTCTTGACTAATATGCCCTGAGGTTTGCTTGGCTGGGTCTGTTGATTGATCATACATGAACTCATAGGTAGCAGTAAAATCCAGTAGGTAGGATTCCTTACCAACTTGAGTCATTTTCGTCAGAAGAATGGAAGGAATATTAAGGCTGCTAGCTTTGCGAACGTCTGTCTGGAATTTAGCCTGAATGGATTCTTTCAAGCCCCTATAAAATGCATTGCTGGCACCTGCTTCAAAGACACTTCCTAGATTCGCGGCATCTTGACCAGTCCTAAGATAGTGTATCAGTTGGTCAAAGGCCGATACTAATAGCTGCCCTGCTTTTTCTTCTCCTAACAGATGATCAATGGTAATCTCCAAGTTATCACCGTCTGTCACGTCCGCTAGAGCATATTTTCTTGATTTAAGGTCGCCATCTGGAAAAGTTTTCTTAATGTAGGCTTTGGCACTATCTGTGACAGGATAATCTTCAACTTGGAAGTGGCCTTCTTTTAAGGTGCCAACACGGTTATCCTCAAAATAAAGGTCCCCTTCTTTGACATTGCTGGTCACCATAAATGTTTTGAAGGTCACACTCAAATCAAGCACGCGGTTTTCGCCGTCATAGGCTTTGTTAACCTTAATCTTGCGGCCATTATGAGTTCCATTGATGCTGGCAGTGTAATCTGCCATGGGCAGGCGGTCTAGTTTGACGGAAAAGTCTTCTGAATCAGAAACAGCCACCTTTTTATGATTTAAGAGAAGGTCCATTTGAGGCACATTGGTTTTTAGGGTTAAATCCATGGGTTTGATGGCGATACGGTAATCTGGAAATATCAAAAAGCGACGGCCAACAGATTTTACCTGAATCGCACTGTCTGGGCCTGCTTCTTTGAGTTCCTTCGCCTTTTGAGCTAGCTCTCTTTGGCTATATCGCCTGAAATCAGTAAATTTGGCTTCATCATTAGTGATTTGTTCCTTGGTATCAGTCCAAACCAAGTATTCCTTGATGTTTTCAAAAACACGGCCAGAAGGAACTGATCGCGCTTTCAGATAGGTGTTAATCCGGTTTGCTTTAGAATAATGAAAGGCTCCAAAAATCAGAAGCAAGAGACAGCAACTCCCAACAACAAGGACTATTTTGTTAAATGTCTGGTTATGAAATAACTTGGTCATAGACAGGCTCAACTTTCTGTGATTTTTTCCATTATACCATAAATGACAGGTGTTTTTTGGGGAAAATTACGTGTCATTCCTGCGTCAACCTGACCCTGCACCATGTCGTAGAGGATGAAAACACGGAGAAATTAGTGAGAAGACTAAAACAAATTCTCACAATATTTAGATAACTAACAATTTCAAAACGCTTGAGAAAAAACTTGAATTTTAAAAGGAGCAGTTTTATAATATTGGCGAAAGCGTTATCATTTTTAAGGAGGTTTCGCATGACAAAGAAAAAAATGGCTCTCGGGCTTTTGACTGTCCTAACAGCATTTTCGTTCCAAAATGTTAGTTACGCTTGCACAGGTTTTATCATTGGTAAAGAGTTAACAACAGATGGTTCCACGATCTATGGACGCACAGAAGACCTTGAACCCAACCATAATAAGAATTTTGTGGTTCGACCAGCTAAGGATAATAAGCCTGGAGAAATGTGGAAAGACCAAGCCAACGGGTTTGAGTATCCTCTACCTGAGCATTCTTACCGCTACACAGCCGTTCCTGATGTAACCCCTAAAGAGGGGGTCTATGACGAAGCAGGCTTTAATGAATACGGGGTCTCCATGTCCGCAACGGTGTCAGCTTCAGCTAATGATGCTATTCAGAAAATCGATCCTTACGTTAAAAATGGTTTAGCAGAATCGTCTATGGCCAGTGTCATTTTACCAAGCGTCAAAACAGCCCGTGAAGGCATCGAATTGATTGCTAAAATGGTCACTGAAAAAGGTTCTGCCGAAGGAAACATCGTTACCTTGGCTGACAAAGACGGCATCTGGTACATGGAAATCCTCTCTGGGCACCAATACGTTGCTATCAAATTCCCAGATGATAAATTTGCCGTTTTCCCAAATACCTTCTATCTCGGACATGTTGATTTCAACGATAAGGAAAATACCATTGCCTCAGCCGATGTGGAAAAGGTCGCTAAAAAAGCCAAATCTTATACCGAAGTTGATGGTAAATTTCATATTGCCCAATCCTACAATCCACCGCTAAGCGATGCTAACCGCTCTCGCTCTTTCTCAGGGATTAAATCACTTGACCCTGATTCAAAAGTAACCTATAAAGACAGCAATTATGAGTTGCTCCAAAGCACTGATAAGACCTTTAGTCTAAAAGACGCTATGAAGCTACAACGTAACCGTTTTGAAGGGCTTAATCTTAAACCACTTGACCAAATGGCATTAGACGGTAAAGGGAAACCAAAATCTAAGGATGCTGTTAAGGGCTATGCCTATCCGATTTCCAACCCAAATGTCATGGAAGCTCATATTTTCCAACTGAAAAAAGATATTCCTGCTGAATTGGGTGGCGGCGTCATGTGGCTATCTGTTGGCAGTCCTCGTAATGCCCCTTATCTGCCATACCTTGGCAACATCAGCAAGACCTACAAGGCTTATCAAGAAAAGAGTACCAAATACAATGACAAATCTTGGTATTGGACGGTTTCCCACATTAATGAGCTTGTGGCTGCCCATCCAAAACAATTTGGAACTAAAGTTATTGATGAGATGAAAGACTTGGAAAAAAACTGGATAGCTGAACAAGACCAAACCAATAAGGAACTTAGCCAACTCGTTCAAACGGATCCTGCGGCTGCTCAAGAAAAAGCTGACACCGTTTCCTTGGCTCGAGCAGAAAAAACCTTCAAACGCTTAAAAGCTATTGAAGCTAAGTTGGTTAAAGAAAGTGGCGAGAAAGCCTCATCAAAAAACACTAAATCCTAACGAAAACGTTAAAAAATGACTCTCTATGCTGTCTTACTTTTCCTATCCTAGGAGAAAAAGACAGCTTTTTAAAATGGCAAAAAAAAGCTAACCAGCTTTTCTGACGAAAAACTGGCTAACTTAGGAAGGGGTTATGAAAAGAATTAGCTATCCATTGGTAACTAACCATTATTCAGGATAGTTATAGTATAACCATTCTTTCTTAAATAAACCTTAAGCCAAAAAATGACAATAAACCTCTTTCACCCCTTTTTTTCTTATGCTATACTAAAAAAGAGGTAAATCTGATGATAGAAATGATTAAAAACTGGGTCAATATTTGTGTCAAACATAACAATATGATTTTATTACTGTATAGGCAACACGATAACTTCCCAGGATGGATTCAGCCAGGAGGTAAAGTCGAGCCCTGCGAATCTTTCTTTGAGGCAGCGCTTAGGGAACTCAAAGAGGAAACGGGCTTGACTGCCCTCAACCTACAATTAAAGGGCATTTCAGGCTTTATCAATCCCAATAAGCCAGAGCGTTATGTTTATTACGATTTTCTTTGTGAATCCTTTGAAGGAGAGCTGCTGACAGAGTCGCGTGAGGGACTCCCAAAATGGCATGCCATAGCAGACTTGGACAAGCTGGACATGCAAAAAGATATCCGTGAGCGTCTGCCTCTTTATTGGCGAAAGGGCTCTTTTGAGCGCATTCACTACTGGTCGGAAAGCCAGAAAAAGGTGGTCAAAACCGTAACACACCTTTATGACTAAACCTTCTTACGCATCATAAAAACAGCCTTATTGGGCTATTTCAATTTGAAGAAAAAGTCACTTTTTACTACTTTCCTTAGGTGCTGTCGGACGGTAGCGACTTCTTAGAAGAATTCCATACCTAACTATCGAGCCTAAGGTCTCGCCAGTTCCGAGTGTTTAAAATCTTGCTATTAAAGGGATTTTAGACACTTTCAGCACAGCGAAAGTAGCCTTAATAAGCTCGCTATCGCTCGCAGAAATAGGATATTTAGTAAATCCCTTGCAACGTTTCTCATCCTATTGGTACAGGGATATGGGATTTGTCTTCAGTCTGAAACAGCCTTATTGGGCTGTTTTTTCCTATTCGAAAGACTTGATCCTCACTAACAAAATACTTGAAAAAGCTAAGACTGCCACCGCTAGATAAGCAGCTAATGTAGTATGTTGTGTGGCTATAAATACCATCAGCATAGATAGTACACCTGCTATACATGTTAAGAGAAAACCTAAGGCAGACTCAATCGCTCCCATTTTGTCTTTTGGAATATGCTTAAAGAACAATTCTTGAAGTCTAGGATTAATGACTCCCATGAAGAAAACATTTCCAAAAGCTCCAAGCAGAATCACAGCAAATTGAGAGAAGAAAATCCCTACAACCATCACAAAACCCATCATTTGAGCTAATAACATAGCATTTCGCGTCGATAAGCTCTTTCTTAAGATTGTCGTGCTGATATTTCCCAAAAGCATGCCGACAAAAATAGCAATGGATAATAAGCCTAAAGAAAAGCCAACCGATAAGCCCAAAAAAGGATGCTTAATCAGCAATAAGCTCGATAAAGGAACAATCATTCCCAAAATGCTTTGTCCAATAGCTAAGATAACAAATAACTTGAATATTGTTGAAAAGCCAAATAAGATTCGTAAGGACTGCCACATATGGCTGATATAATTTTTCAAATTAAAGTCTGTTGTTTCTGGCAATTCTTTTTCGTAACCCTTCAAATCCTTGCGAATATAACATAATCCCAAAAAAGTAAAGAGGAAGGTCAAGGCGTTGATCATAGCAAACCACTGCAAACTGATAAAGCCTAAGGCTAACCCTCCACAAAGATTTGCGAAAACTTGCACAATACTTACTAGTGCTTGATTAAAACCCATAGCCTCAGCAACATCATCACCCAGTAATTTGATAAAGATAGGGGTTAGCATGGAGCCCGAAAATCGACCCAGTATATCTGATACAAGATTGATAAGACAAATCAAGGCAACACTGACAATGGTCAATCCACTTCCTGATAAGACTGCTACAAAACTGTAGAGCAAAAACTTGGCAAAACCCATAATCAGCATTTTGTTGATTCTATTTTTTTGAAAATCCGCAAAGCTCCCTGTAAATAACTGCAATAACTGTGGTAATTGCTCTGAAGCAGTAATCAAAAAAACCGCCAGTGGCGCAAAAGCATAAGCCGATACAGCCTGCATAATGGCCAGATAAAACATGGTATCGCCCAATAGCGAAATAGCCTGATTCAGCGATAGCTGTCTAAAGTCCCTATTTTTTAAAAAGACATTCATCTTCGTTACTCCGTATCTAAATGAAATAAGAATTTCTCTTTTAACATTGTCCAGTAAATGCCAAGCGTTCCTGTACCAAAGTCAACAACTGATTGACTAGGTTCCTCACTTTGAAAGACTAAGCAATCATTTGAATCTCGATAAGATCGTGTGATTAAAATCGCCACAATTTTTTCATATAGCTCATCGTTTTCTGTGGATATAACCGTTTGTAACAAACTGGCTAATCCATGGCAATAACTAGTCCCCATGTGGAGATGTTGCTTGAATAATTCATTTTGAGATTGAACTATTAATAACTGATACTTTTTCTGATTAACTAAACACAAATACAAAAGTAAGCCCGAAAAACCTTCACACCATGAATAGTCTAACAATTTAAGGCTATCAAAACCCACCTCTAGTTGATTTCTTATTTTATCTGAAATAAAATCTGAAAAACTTTCTATCGATTCGTCATAAATAACATCCTCATAAAGTTGTGAATAAGAGTTTAGCACATATGCCAGCCTTTGCGACATCTTTTAATCGTAATCCCCTTGATTCTCTAAAGGTTTTAAAAATCTCTCCAAAATTTTTCATTATGTCCCTCCAACACCCATATATGGGAATAACTTTTCATTGACTCCATGATAGCACATTACAAAGAAAAACAACATGCTTTCCAATACATTAAAAGCCTGTAAGCAAAAAACTCTCATTTAAAAAGTTTGGCATTTTATGTCACAACTAAAAAGAACAAAGAGTGGAAATCATGAGTCGAAATCCAAGCTTTGTTCCTTTTTAGAGTAAGAAGTCAAAAACCTCTTTTTAATAAGCATCAATGCTATAGAGAAACTAGAAACCACCCATCATGCCTGGATCCATTCCTGCTGGCATTGCTGGCGCAGCTGGTTCTGGTTTGTTAGCAACAACTGCTTCAGTTGTTAAGATAAGGCTAGCCACAGAAGCAGCATTTTGAAGGGCTGAACGCGTTACTTTAACAGGGTCAATGATACCAGTAGCAATCATGTCTACCCACTCACCTGTTGCGGCATTGAAACCTGTTCCAGCAGGGCTATGTTTCAATTTATCGATAACCACAGACCCTTCATAACCAGCGTTGAAAGCAATTTGACGTACCGGTTCTTCTAAGGCACGAAGTACGATATTACGACCAGTAGCATCATCGCCATCAAGATCAAGGGCTGCTACTTTTTCAATAACTGTAATAAGCGCTGTCCCACCACCAGCAACGATACCTTCTTCAACAGCCGCACGTGTAGCATTCAAGGCATCTTCGATACGAAGTTTCATTTCTTTAAGGGCTGTTTCTGTTGCGGCACCTACCTTGATGACAGCCACACCACCAGCTAATTTAGCCAAGCGTTCTTGTAATTTTTCACGATCAAAGTCAGATGTTGTGGTTTCCAGTTGTGACTTAATCAACCCAACACGGTTGGCAATCGCCTCAGAACTGCCTGCTCCCTCCACAATGACAGTGCTGTCTTTGTCAATGGTCACTTTAGCGGCTTGACCAAGAGCTGACATCGTAGCATCTTTCAATTCAAGACCAAGATCTTCTGTAATGACTGTACCACCTGTCAAAATAGCAATGTCCTCAAGCATGGCCTTACGACGGTCACCAAAGCCTGGAGCTTTGACAGCAACCACATTAAACGTACCACGAATTTTATTCAAAACAAGGGTTGGAAGGGCTTCGCCGTCAACGTCATCTGCAATAATCAACAATGGACGGCTGGTTTTGAGAACTTCCTCAAGCAATGGGAGAATGTCTTGAATGTTTGACACTTTTTTATCAGTAATCAGAATAAATGGGTTTTCAAGGTCTGCAACCATTTTTTCATTGTCTGTAACCATGTATTGAGACAGGTAACCACGGTCAAACTGCATGCCTTCTACCACTTCAAGCTCTGTTTCCATTCCACGTGATTCTTCGATAGTAATCACACCATCGTTACCCACACGTTCCATTGCTTCTGAGATGTATTCCCCAACTTTTTCAGAACGAGATGACACAGCAGCAACCTGAGCAATAGCTTCTTTACCAGAGACGGGCTGAGCAATAGCTTTCAAGGCTTCAACAGCTGTTGCTGTTGCTGTTTCAATCCCACGACGGATACCAATTGGGTTAGCACCAGCAGTCACATTTTTAAGCCCTTCACGGACGATAGCCTGTGTCAAGACTGTTGCAGTAGTAGTACCGTCACCTGCAATATCATTGGTTTTAGAAGCTACTTCAGAGACCAACTTAGCTCCCATATTCTCAAAGTGATCTTCTAACTCGATTTCTTTAGCAATGGTAACCCCATCATTGGTAATTAAAGGGGAACCAAAGGCTTTTTCAAGCACGACGTTACGACCTTTAGGACCAAGCGTTACCTTTACCGTATCCGCTAAAATATCAACCCCACGCACCATTGCAGCACGCGCATCTGCTGAAAATTTAATATCTTTTGACATATTCAATCCTTCTTTCTATACAGAGATTTATCGTCTTATTCTGCGACAATAGCGATGATGTCAGCTTCACGAATGATGGATACTTTTTCGCCATCAACAGTTACTTCCAAATCATGCCCGTTTTCAACCAAAACTTCCTGACCAACTGCTACTGATGGAAGAACAGCGTCACCTGTGATGGTGCGAATGCCATTTTCACTGACAGCTAGAACTGTCGCTTTTCGTGTTGACTCTTTATGAGTACCTGCAAGGACAAAACCACCGACAGTCTGTTCTTTGTCTTCGTCAAATCTTACGACCACACGGTCACCTAATGGTTTTAACATGTATATTTCCTCCAATAAAAGAATCTTTAATCATTTAGCACTCTTAATATATGAGTGCTAACTTCCTCCTCTATTTTATCACTTGGTCAAAAATAGTCAAGAAAAAAGAGTCCGTTTTCATAAGAACAGACTCTTTATTGTGAATCGTAAGCTGTCAACTAGGTGAAGCAGGGAAATTTACCCAACGTTAAAGCTGAGTTTGCCATGGGAAAGCCCAATTTTCAGGGTGTGACCACTTGCCAAGTCACCAGCAAGAATCAATTCGGATAGTTTGTCTTCTACCTGCGTTTGCAAAGTACGGCGCAATGGACGAGCACCCATTTCCACATCATAGCCTTCCTCTGAAAGGTACTTGAGAGCCATTGGCTGGAATTTGAGGGTAATGCCTTTTTCTGCTAAACTAGCAATCAATGGCTGCACCATAATCTTAACCACTTCCCTCATATTCTCTTGGGTAAGGCTATGGAAGACAACCTTTTCATCAATTCGGTTGATAAATTCTGGTCGATAAGCTTTTTTCAATTCTTCCAAAATCCGTTTTTCCATGGCTTGGTGGTCATGGCTGACCCCTTTTACCCCAAAGCCAACTGTTTTATCATCCCGCAGAGCTGTTGCCCCTAGATTACTAGTCATGATAATAATGGTGTTTGAGAAGTCCACCTTACGCCCACGGCTATCTGTCAACATACCGTCATCAAGCACTTGTAAGAGCACGTTGAAAATGTCAGGGTGGGCTTTTTCCACCTCGTCAAAGAGGAGGACAGAATAAGGCTTATTTCTGACCTTCTCTGTTAATTCACCGCCTTCATCGTAACCAACATAGCCTGGAGGCGCTCCATTAAGGCGAGATGCCGCAAATTTTTCCATATACTCTGACATGTCAAAGCGGATAAGGGCTGACGCGTCATCAAAGAGGACTTCTGCCAAAGCTTTAGCCAATTCAGTCTTCCCAACACCAGTAGGTCCAAGGAACATGAAAGAACCAATTGGACGTTTACCAGTGCGAATACCCGATTGATTACGACGGATTGCTCTAGAAATGGCTGAAACAGCGTCTTCTTGTCCAATCACGCGCTTGTGCAACTCTTTTTCAAGATTGAGGTATTTTTTGCTATCAGCCTGACTGAGTTTTTCCAATGGAATCCCTGATAATTTGCTCAGGGTTGCCATAATATCGTCTTCTGTTACTGGCCTTGGCCTTCTCGTCTGCCCCTTAGCTTCTTTGGCCAAAAGACGTGAAACCTTTTTTATATCACCGTCAAGAAGTGCCTGATCTATTGGTGTGATGATTTCCGAACTTGATTTTTTAACCATGCTTTGGACTGTAGCGCTAGCTTCGTCCAACAAATCGATGGCTGAATCTGGAAGATTTTTACTAGTTAGGTAGCGATGCGCCATTTTAACAGCTGTATGCACTGCCTGATCAGAAATTGACACATTATGGTAGGTTTCATAGGAAGTCTTCAAACCTAGTAAAATCTGATAGGCGTCTTCTAGGTTAGGCTCTTCAATTAAAATTTTGGCAAAGCGGCGAGAAAGAGCGGCGTCCTTTTCAATATGTTTTTGGTACTCTTCCTGCGTTGTTGCTCCGACCATGTGAAGGGTGCCACGAGATAGGGCTGGTTTCAAAATATTAGCAGCATCAAGTGTGCTATCAATACCGCTTCCTGACCCCATAATGGTATGCAATTCATCCACAAAGAGGATAATCTTGCCATCTGCTTCAATGTCATCAATAATCTGGTTCATGCGTTCTTCAAAATCACCACGAAAACGTGTCCCCGCAACGACGCTCATCATGTCCAATTCGAGGACGCGCATGTCTTGCAGTTCATAAGGAATGGCTCCATTCACAATACGTTGGGCAAGACCATAGGCAAGGGCAGTTTTACCAACCCCTGCATCTCCAACAAGAACAGGATTGTTTTTGGTTTTACGACTGAGCACTTGAATCATGCGAGATACTTCGGCATCACGACCAATGACAGGCTCTAGCAGACCTTGTTTTGCCATCTCGGTCAAATCTCTGGTGAAGTCAGCCAAATCACCCGTCGTGCTTGGTGGTTTCATCATATCTGAGAAGGTTCCTTGAACCTTCGTTTTCTTTGGTTTGCGTAACTCATGGATAGTCTTAATGGTTTCTTTGCTATAACCTGCGTGAATCTCAATGGCCTTTCGCAAATCAGCTAAGCGAGGTTCCCCATTTCCTTTATCTTTGATGCGATACCCAGCCATTTCCAAGAGACGACTTGCCATAATATCAGGATTGAGTAGCATGGCAAAGAGCACATGTTCAGAGCCGACTTCTGGGTCTTTAGTGATTTGACTAATAGCCTGCGCAAACTGTAACACATTCGTCAAGGTCTTGGATTGAGGCTTGAAATCCACGTGTGACACCTGACCTTTAGGATTTTTTCCTATAGCTAAAATAGCGGCAGCTTCGTATTCTTCCACTGCAACTTTAGCATCAAATTCACTTAGCACTAGACCTGCTAAGGACTGGTCAACTCTAGCCATGGCTAACAAGATATGCCAAGTTTCTAGGTAGTGGCTGTCAAAGCGGGCTGCTTGAAACTGTGCCTGCCTAAAGATTTCTTGCATCTTCAATGAATACATGATCATTAATTGCTTCCCTTTCTATCGATTCGCTGCAATAAACGGTAGAGCATCCGCGCACGAATAGTTGGTCCATCCGGCCCTAAGACTTCATCAGATGCCATGGCCAAAACAATGTTTCCTTCACGTTCTGTGACTAAATGTTCATCAAAGAGGAGTTGCATCGAATCAGTAAAGACCTGTTCGCTCAGGCGTTCATCAATAGAGGCCATTAAATTGCCAATCAGATGATGTTTGTCTGAAAAATGAACCTTGGCAATACGAATATAACCACCACCGCCACGCTTGCTTTCAACCTCGTAACCCCGACTTTCTGTAAAACGGGTTTTAATCACATAGTTAATCTGGCTTGGAACAACCTGAAAGGAATCTGCTAGCATAGAACGCTTAATCTCTGCAATTCCCGATTGGGCTAATAATTCTTTGATATATTCTTCAATACTATCTGAAGTATTTTTTGTCGGCATGCTATCACTCCTTTGCTTATGAACCGTTTACACTAGATAAAGGCACCAGATCGGTCTGTTTTGACTAAAACTGACTATTATTATAACAAATAGAAGACCTTAAAAGCAACTCTTTGTCATTGGAGACAATCATCAACTGAAAACAAAAAAAGCAGCCGTTGTTCCCAACACCTGCTTTTCTCTTATCATTTAACCTGATTAAGCTAATTTAGTGATATTGACTGCCTGAGGGCCACGTTGACCTTCTTCGACATCAAATTCCACTTTTTGTCCTTCTTCTAATGTTTTAAAACCATTAGTTTGGATTGCTGAAAAATGTGCGAAGACATCTTGACCGTTCTCAGTTGAAATAAAACCGAAACCTTTTTCAGCGTTAAACCACTTAACTGTACCTTGTGTCATATGCATCCACTTCCTTTCTATAAAGCATTTGTAAAAATAGAGAGAAATAAAGATGTTGAAACACAAATACTAACTCAAAAACTAATTTACTTGCCAAGTGTAACACGTTTTACCCCCCCTGTCAATCTAAACCCTTAAAAAAAATGATTATTTTTTTATTTTTCTAAATTTTTTAAAATTATCCTCCATAGACAGTACAACACCCTTTTCTGAGCCTAAATCTGAGAACTTTTTTATCTCAAGTTAGTGATTTTTTTGTTACAATAACAGATAAGGCATTGTTTCTGACAAGCAAAAAATTTCTTCTGGAATTGATGATAGAAAGAAGGTCAACTGATGACACAAACAGCTATTGACACACATGCTCACCTCTGGTCAGATGAGTACCTCGATTTACTAGAACGTTTGGGTGGCACTGGCATTGCAATCGCAAAGGGTCTAAATGCTAGTGGCGACCCTCAGGACCTGACTAAACGTCTTGACATGATGGACAAGGCTGGCGTCTCCTACCAAGTACTGTCGGCAACACCACAGGTTCCTCAGTTTGGTAAGCCACAAGAGGCTCTCAAGGCTGCTCAGACCATTAATCAATTTTACAAGACCATTATTGACCAATACCCAGACCGTTTTCGGGCCTATGGGGTTGTTCCTTTGCCAAATGTTGAAGAAGCTATCCAAGAAGGCAAGCGCGTTATTGAAGAATTAGGTTTTTTGGGAATCGCAGTCAATACTGTCCTTGAGACCAGTCAATCAATCGCCGATGACGCTTTTTTACCTTTCTTTGAAGCGATGGATGCTCTGGGAGCTGTTATCTACATTCATCCGACAGGCTGTGGTGCCATGAGCCCCATGGTCAATGATTACGACCAAGAATGGGTGGTCGGTGCTCCTATTGAGGATATGTTAGCTACCTTGCAGCTTTTGAAACGAGAGTTGCCACAAAAGTTCCCACATCTTCGTTTCCACATTGCGCATTTGGGTGGTGGTATTTCCTTTCAAATGCAGCGCATCATTGACAACTATGAGGATTGGCACAGCTTTTCACACCACCCCCTAGATACCTTGCAGAAGTACTTTTGGTTTGACACAGCCAATTTTCTTGAAGCTTCGTTGCTCCATAGTAATGAGGTACTAGGTCATCAACGTTTACTAGCTGGCAGCGATTTCCCCTACTTCCAAAACCAAAAATACACCAGAGCCTTTTCTTATATTCGAAAGGCAGCCTTGTCAGAGGAAGAACAAAAGGCAATTTTAGAAACCAATGCTAAAGCCCTGTACGGTGAGCGTTGGTAAAAACAAACACTAACACAAATCAGAATGAGGTAATAGCTCCAGCGGCAGTTATCTCATTCTTTTTTGAGCGCTTGACTTGAAAAGAATAGCAAGCTATGCTAGTTTATATAGCAAACTATATATAAGGGGGTCAGCATGCGCGAAAAGAATACCGTTTACTTAATCAAACGTGCTAATTTAAACTTTGATAAAATTGCCAACCATACCCTAGCAAGCTATGGTATCACCCATAGCCAATTTAAGTGTCTCAAATACCTTTACCTATTTGATAATGGTAGTCTCAACCAGCGGGATTTGGAACATTACTTTCACATGAGTAATCCAACCGTGACTCGGATTCTTCAAAATTTGGAAAAAGAAGGCTGGATTAAACGGCTAGCTAATGGTAAGGATAAGCGCCACAAACAATTGTACTTAACCGATAAGGCCTTGAGCATGCAAGAAAACTTTAAAGACATTGCTAACCAATTGGAGAGCCAGTTGACCGAGCGCCTGACAGACCAAGAACTGGACCATTTACAAACGCTATTGCGCAAAATGTTAGCTATTTCATTGACAGACTAGAAAGGAACACACCATGACAAAACTTAGACAACTGACAACTTTTAAAGGGAGCAATTTCCTCATTCCTATGTTTTTGACATCTGTCATTTACACCTTTTTCCCCCATCTCTTAAACCTGGGTGCTCCCTTTAGTGGCCTTTTTAGTCAAGACACCACCTTCTTTATCATTGCCGTATTGCTCATAGTATCAGGAATTCAGACCAATCTAGGCAAATACCCGAAAGTCATCAAGGCTATTGGACCTGTTTTACTCCTAAAGATAGGGATTGCCTTACTAATTACCTTGGCATGGAAGGCCTTTTTCCCTGCTAGTGGTTTTCTAGGTATCACTGCTGTGACCATAACTGCTATTTTAATGTCCCTTAATCCGGGCATGTACTTGGTTCTCCTTGGTAAAGATATTAGTGAGATGGAAGAAAGTGCCTTTTCAGTCATTAATTTAGTGATGCTTCCTGCCATTCCCTTGCTTATTCTGAGCGTTGGCGAATCCAACATTAACCTGATCACACCCTTGCTTGCCAATATTCTACCATTTGCTATTGGGGTTCTAATTGGTTATTTATACCCATCAAGTCGTGCCATGTCTAGGCCCTTATCAATGCTCCTGATTACTTTTTTGGCAGTTACTTTTGGAGCTCGTATTAATATCATCACAGCGCTTCAGTCAAGCCTCACTGGCCTTTTACTGGTTGTCTTTTATTATGCCTTAGCAGTCTTGCCCGTAGCCTTATTTGACAAGGAATGGAACGAAAAAGAAGGACGCATGACCTTATCCATGAGCTCCATTGCTGCCTTTTCCATGTCTATTCCTCCCTTTGTCAGCCAGTATCTTCCTCTGTCTGAAACTGTAATGGCTCAGAGCATTAGTCAAATCGCCTTTGCCGTCATTATTTCTAGTTTTACTACCCCTTACCTCTACAAAAAACTCATTAAAACGACCTCTAGAGAGGAAAACGTGGAAAAAGTTTACCAACTGTCACGAGACAGCCACAAGCCAGAATTTCTTTTGGAAGCCATGGCAGCTATTGAATGGAAGGCTGGCGCTTATTTAGCTAAACGTTTAGAAACCGGCAGATTAGACGCCATGGACCAAGTGATTATCATGACAGACAGCCATGACCAGTTGATGGGGTTTGCAGCACTAGTGCAAAAAGACATTGTCGAAAAGCCAGACTATGGTCCATTCTTATCCACTGTTTATGTCTCTCCTGATTTCCGAGGTCAAGGCTTGAGCTTGGAATTGGTTGACCGTATCACTGAGATTGCCAGACAAAAAGGGGTTAAAGACCTTTACGCCATCACTGCTCATCAGGGACTCTATGAAAAAAATGGCTTTACTTTCCAATCTCCCGTTCAAGATAAATTTGGCCGTGACATGCGCCTCTTAGTTAAACATTTAGGTTAGGCTCTAGGAAGTATCAGAAAGCCCTTTCTATTTGTCATCATTGACATCTTTTGCTACAATATAAGCATCATTATCAGGACAAAAAGGAGATTTTCTAATGATAACCATAACATTTGAAGCAGACAAGAACCGCTCCGTGGCTCACCAAGAGTCAGCAGAAATCGGGGAATGCACCTTCCTCCATAATGATGACCTTTGGGTCATCAATCACACCTTAGTTGACGAAGCCTATCAAGGCCAAGGCATCGCTAGACAGTTGGTTGACAAAGTTGCCAGTGAAGCTCGCAAAGCAGGTAAAAAACTGGCAGCGACTTGCCCTTATGCCATTGGGTTATTTGAACGCACCAATGACTATGATGACCTCCTTAGTGATTAACCCGACTATAGGGAAACTATTAATGATTTTACAATAGGTCACTAGCAAGCCAGCCCTTTCTTCTAGCAAAAATTTAAGACTAACAGGACTTTTAATTTTTGCCTGTACAAGGACTTTCTTTTCTACCTATGACGTAAAAGGAAGACGAGAAAACAGTTGCACTGCCCCCTGCCCTGTTGCTATGACAGTTGCTATTTTTATCATCCTAGTGATCCCTAATCACTAGGATGTTTTTAGTCTATTTCAACTAGACCAGTCTGACAATCAGGCAACCCTCAGCTTAAGCTGGTTAGTAAAGAAGAAAATTGTCATGCCAGCACCAAAAAACTGAATACGCTCAACTTAAAGCCTTGATTTTTCATCACTATTTTCAGACAGACTGATACCATGAAGAAGACCAGCTCTATCATCTCAAAGTAGCCAATGCCAACCTTCAGCACTTGCTGGACATGCTACAAAAGATTAAAATTGGAAGGCTGGTGCCCACTTAGCTAAGCGCCCCAAGGACAACCACCTGTCTAGGGATCCGCGATGACCCTCGCAAAGCCAACAAACTAAAGAAAAACTACTAGCACTACTTCTACTTTTCTCTCGGCGCAATTTCCCGTAGTCTCATAAAACCTATCAAAAAAAGACCTCTTGTAAGAAAACAAGAAGGCCTAAACCAGCCGAGCCATACAACCTATGTTAACGGCTTATCATATGGATAAATTTTTATGTCAAATATTAATAGTAATCACTCTCAGAGTCTTCTCCATAAAGAGCCTTATCTAACTCTCGACGCATATCATCAGCTGTCATATTTTTCTGCCTTACCTGCATCATCCAATAGCGATAGGTAGATTTATAAGTGCTAATATCCCAATTAAGTTGACGATCGTACTCGTCTAAGATATTTCTAACATTTAAGCTAGATAGTCGAGTGCTACTTGCACTAACTGTGCTTTCAGTGTTTAGAGCAATACCTGTAGTTAAAAGTGCTAATGCACTAACAAAGAATAATTTCTTTTTCATACTTCAATACAACTTTCTTTTTTTATATGTCGACATGAATATAATTATATATAATTTCTATAATTTTTGCAACTATATTTTAACATTTTTAAAATAAAAATAAGTATATTAGAATTATTTTATCATTTAAATTGAGGAATTAAACTTTTTATTCTAAGTCGCCATCAGAACCTCTACAAAAGAGTTTGTTGTTTCCGATAAGTTAATGAAATTTTTGATGCGTTCAAGGCACGCATCGTCTTTTTTATCCTGTCACGAAAAATAAAAACCTTGATTTAACAACGTTTTTACGAGGTCAATCAAGGCTTCATTTGTATATAAAAGGCGGTAGACGGATTTGAACCGACGATCAAGCTTTTGCAGAGCCGTGCCTTACCACTTGGCTATACCGCCACAACACAGATTATTTTACCCTAATTCCCTATATCCGTCAAGTATTATTTACGGCAGGGTATGTGTCTCAGTTTTTGTGAAAATTAAATTTATCCCTTATCACTCAAGAAAACAAGTCTACCTTTATAGAAAAAGACCTCTCAAAAGCTTTTTTTAGTGGCAATAAGTCACTAGTCTAATAGCCTTACCTAGCATGAGTTTACAACCTACCATTTTTATGACCTGATTTATAGGTTCTCATTGGGGAAAGAGTCGTAAGATGACGGCCAGCACGACAAACTTCTCTGTAAGACATCTTAGAGACTAGCTTAACTAATTGAAACAGCAACTCTGGAGAATAGCGCATATACTTTTTAAAACCTAACCACTCATCTACAGGATAAGGTGTCTTTTTCCCTTTACACCATCTGTTTCTTGAGAAAATCATTTCTCCAAAAGTGAAAAGGACCGTTCGTTCTGGGGCATCAATTCTACAATAACCATTGACACGCATCGTTGATGCGACTTGCTTGTCATAAACTGCCACTTACTTTAAATTCACATTGGCTATTACGTTCTACTATAAAGATGTTCTCATCAAATCGCATTTATTGTATCTGAAACTAACATGCTTGAAAATCTAAACTTAAAAAAAGGAGTTCCTTAAGCCAATCTATGGGATACGACTAGTGTTGAGAGGTCAACGTTCTTATTAGACATCAGCATTCAAAAACATCCATTAATTTTCCTCTCAACATCATCGCCACTCCTAACGTAGCGATTCAGATTGAAGAAAACGTCCAGTTAGGACAATGTTTCTTCAATCTTTTTTTGCTCCTCTAAAAAAGAAAAACTCCTGAAACACGACAACATAAGTGTTTCAAGAGTTGGTTGAAGTCATGATCATTAAATCATTTTCATCGACACCTTCTTAAAAATAGACTTTGTCTACGTTCTGATCGCCACTCCTAACGTGGCGATTTTTTATTATGACTTCCAGCCATAACAAAAGAGAAGACGCATTTTGTCTCCTCTCTTTTCTTGGTTATAAAGTCCTCCGAATTTAATACTAGGTCTTAAAAGACATAGGGAGAATTTTTTTGTTATTCGTAACTATTAAAAGGGAAGGTCCTTATTAATCTTCTTTTTGCTTTTTTCTAAATCCAAAGCAAGAAACTGTTAAGATAAGAAGGCTTCCTAAGATGGTAGAAAGGTTTCCTTTACGATCACTTGTTTGAGGTAAGGATTGTTGAGTTGACAAATGAGAGATAGGTTTTTTCGATGCCAACAGCTCAGCTGTTTTTGTAACTTCTCTTGTCATTGCTTGTCTTTGCTCAGGTTTGCTAGATTCTTCTTTTTCAGCTGTTTCTGGCATCTCTGGTAAGGCTAATTCATCTTGCTCTTTTAAGTCAGGTTGCTTGTCTGTTTGGCTTTGTTTAAGCAATTCTGAAAGCTTGATGCTATTAAAGTTACCGGCCTTATCTTCAATCACAAAGACTAACTTCTCAAAATCAATGGTAATATCTTTGCCATCTTCAGATTTTATTGTTTTTGGAATGTTGATATAGCCATTTTCATCAGCGTAGAAGTAAACACTGTATTTAAATGGCATATCTAAAAGGTCTTCTTCGGAAGCTTCTGTTACTTGAGGGTTTTCACCTTCTACTGTTTCACCGGATAGGGACTCTTCAGTAGCGTCTTCGTAATCAAAGGCCACAAATGTGCGATAAATTGGTAAACCATTTTGATGATTAGATTCTTCAACTCTTAGTTGCCCTGTCTCAGTATCGTAATGTGCACGTGTTGGCAAGTTTGGAACTTTTGTGCTAACAATGACTGAAAAGTCCATCATTTGTTGACGTGCACCCTCCACAACTGGGCTATAAAGCAGACGATAGATGTAGTTACCATCTGCAACAGTCATTTGATTATTGTCAGTACCATCCCAGACCAACTTTTCAAGTTTATAAGAACCATCACTATCTTTACCATTATTAGTATAGTTTTTGATATAAGCAGCCACTTCACTAGACCAAATAATATTGCCATTGGTATCTAAAACCTGTGCCTGAACATCTTTAACATTGCGTAGGAAAGTTGCTTGAGGAGTGATACTATCTCTGTTTTGATCTTTATTTGGTGAAATAGCTAAATAAACCTGACTGTTTTGATTTAAGTCCAAAGTATAGTGCTCTTCATTATTTACTTGTTTGGCAAAGGTTCCCAAAACAATTGGTTTAGGAACTTCACTAGCACCATATGGGCTTAATTCAAAGTTGCCATTTTTAATATCATTAGATAAGAACCAAGGCGTAGCTTCTGTTAGCAAGGCTGTATAACTATTGTTATTATTTAAGACTTCTTCAAAAGATAATCCCGCAGAAGCAAAGTCTAATTGATTTTCTAAACCATCTGTTACCGGAGTATAGTAGAAAGTACCTGTTTTAAGTTTGCTATAAATGGACTCTTCTAATGCTGGCAAGTTAGCAAAATCACCTCTAAATCCTAGGAATGGAATACTCATTAATTCTTCTGAACTGCTTTGACTATCTTTAAAACGTACAAAACCTTCTAGGAAGTAGCCATTTGGCATTTGTTGTAGAAGTTCTTGAGAGAACTGGCTAGCATCAATTGAGATGGTGACATCAGTGTAATCTCCTGATACCGTTACTTTTTGCCATGCACTATCTGATAAAGATCTTGCTTTCAAAGCAAACTTATCCTCAGTGATTTGATCAGTCGTTAAGTTTGTTTGGTAGTAAAGTTCTTTTGTTTCTTTTGTTAAGTTGTGAATGCGAACTGTAAAGTTAAAGGTATCCTTAACATTGCCAAGATTGATTTTGGCATGATGATCTGCATCTGTGAGGTAATGAGAAGCCTCTAATGCTTTTTTAGCATTGATTGCTCCAGCGCCTTGCTGTCTTGGTGAGTAAAAGGCTTTTTCTTCTGGATCGAATAAGGCAGAAGCTGAACTCATGGCTACTTTTTTAGTCAAGTCAAGTAATTGAGCTGGTGTCAGATTTAAATGAGCATATTTTTTAGCTAGAGCAGCTTGAAGCAAGCTCATAATACCTGAAACATGAGGTGTTGACATACTTGTTCCAGACAAGGTTTCATACTTATCATTAGAGAAAGTTGACAGAACTTCAAAACCTGGGGCAGAGATGTCTGGTTTGATATGGCCTTCAGCTGTCAATCCCCAACTAGATTCTGGAACCATACGATTGCCACCAGCATTTTCAATTACTTTGAAGATGTGTTTGAAATGAAGTTTGCCTGAAGCATTATTAAGTAAGGTTTGACCATCAGCTTGACTGATAACCCCAACTGGCAGCTCTCTGTATGGAATCAAGATATTACTTTGAATAGGATTATTATTAATGACTAAAAGACCAGCTGCCCCAGCTTTTTGAATCGTTTCAATTTTAGGCGTGAAATCAACTAATCTGACTGATCCAGAACGTTTGAGGACAGCAATTTTACCAGTCAAGTCAAGGTGATCGTTCTCTTCGTCAACTAAGGTAAAATCATAGGCTTTATTAGCATCAAGTGATTTTGAAAGCATGATTGGTAAGTCAATCTCTTTCTCACCAGTCTTAAGTGTCACTACTTCACTGACTGACATTTGAGCGTCGTGATTAGCTACTGTTAGAACATCTTCAGAAATGGCAGGGCTGCTGACTAAGCCAAAATCAGGATTAGTCGCTAGTGGCTTACCAAATTCTTTACCAAAAGCACCGTCATTACCAATTCCCGCTACTAATAAAACGCCATGATCTTTAGCCAGTTGAATAGCTTTTTTAACGTCTTCATGAACAGTTGCCCAAGAATCCGCAGGGATACCAAAGCTCATGCTAATGACTTTAGCCCCCAATAAAACAGAATCAGTAATAGCTTTTGCATAAGCTTTAGAGGTTTGATCTTTGGCTTTTCCTAAAGAAGAAATACGCATCAACAGTAATTGAGCATTAGGAGCCATTCCTGTCACTAATAAGTTATTATTGGCGACTTGAGTACTATTAGCAGCAACAATACCCACTACGTGGGTCCCGTGATTGATATGTTCTAGTTCTTCTTTAGAAATAGTGCTTTTATCGATAGGACCAACAATATTTTGATTATTAGAGTAGTCGTAAGCAAAAAGAATTTTATCATTGATGCGTTGACCATAGGTGATTTTATTTTTTTGCTTCAATGCCTCAAAACTGGCTTCATCAATAATCTGTTTTTTATCAATATCTTGATCTAATTTAAAAGCAGAATGGTTAATGTCAAAACCAAAGTCAATGACAGAAATTAATTGACCCGCTCCCAAAGCTGTTACTTTTTGCAGGTCTTGAACATTGGTTGCATCATATTGTGATAATAGGGTTTGAGCTTTTGCTTCTTGACCATCTTTATAAGCCTGAGGAAGCTCTGTGTAACTTGTCTGAGCTTCTTCTTTAGGAGAAGCAAGTTCTTCTTCCCCATCTAGTTGACTGTCTAACGCTGAGAGTTCTGTTTGATTAGCACTGTCTAATTCAGCAGTTGATTCAGAAGGAGCTACAACTTCTGCTGTGGTAACCAAGGTAAGGTCTTGCATATTTTCTTCTGCTCGAACATTAGCTGTATACATTAAAAGAACACTTGTGGTAACAAGTGAAATACCTAACATTTTATATCTTTTGTGATTCTTCACGAGATAGCCTCCAATTTATTAATCAATACTATTATATAATGTTTTAATTAAAATGCAATATATATCAATTTATAAATATATCATTTTTAATTTTATTAAGGCTAATAATGAATCCATGTGAGTTAAATTGTATCCATTCATAGTTTGCTAGTAACGAGGTGTTAGGGTATTTCTCTAAACTTTTATCCTTAATCATTTATTGAAGTCACTATAAGACAACAGCTCTAGAGAAAGCTATTGTCTTATCATCTTTAGTTGGAAAATCTCAAAATTAATCACGTTACTTAGTATAAAATAACCAATAAGTTTATTCAGAGGTTCTCCTTGAGAGAAGTTCAAAACGTAGACAAACTCTATTTTTAAGCAGGAGTCAATGAAAATGATTGAATGATCATGATGTCAACTAACTCTTAAAACGCTTATATTATCGTGCTTCAGGAGTTTTCTTTTGTAAAAGAGCAAAAAAAGATTGAAGAAACATTGTCCTAAATGGACTTTGTCTTCAATCTGAGATTCTCCTTTGAGAGAAGTTATCTTTTTGTTAGAAATTTTTGAAACTCCTTGATACTTTGCAGCCTTGGCAACAATAACATCGTGATGATAATATGAACAGGGATTTCGATTAGTTTAACCAATCGGGTTGTGTATAGTGTTAGAAATGGCATATTATAGTAAAAATGTAAGACAATAGGTGTTAATAAAAAAGTAGTAGAGCCTAAGATGATGAGTGTGGCAAAGGTAACATAAAGCCAGTCTTTTTTACTAGAAGTGCTTAATTTTCGCTTGTAAAAAAATAGTCCATAAAAGAAACCTTGAACAGCTTGTACCAAGGGAAACCAGATAATAAATTGTTTGCCACCCGATAAAAAGAAGGAAACAATATTCCAAAAACCTAAAGCAACACCAGAAAAGATTGGACCAGCAATAGTTCCTATTAACGTACGATCAATAAATGATAAGCTAAACATTGCTAAAAAACCATGCAGAGAAAATTTGACTAAAATCAAATCTAGGGCCAACAAAAAAGCAATCATAGAGATAAGGGAAACTGAGAGTTTATTTTGCTTCAATAACATATAAAATACTCCTCATTCAAATAAAATATAAATTATAGTAAATTAGTTAAAACTAATGTAATTATAACTTAATAATCGATAAGTGGCAAATTAAATACACCTATCTAATAACAAGGTATCTTACCTAATAGGTTGCCCACTGATATACGGTGTTGTCACAGAAGATACCTGCAAATGAGTCATCCATATTATTTGAGACATCATTAAAGTAATGCTAAATGGTTTTGTCGTTTTAGTCTTTGAAATAAACCTCATTGAAATTTTAATGGTTTTTGAACTAGTGATTACCTTGACGGTCGCTCTCTTTCCTATCCATTTTCCTCTGATTAGTCTCTTCTATTTCCTTAGATTGCCAAACAAGAAAAATCGTTTAACAGATCTGCATCATTCTCAACTGCCTTTGGAAGCACTTGAGAATTTAGAAGGGTATTACAAGGCCTCTTTGGTTGATTTTTCACAGAGAAGACGTATCCAAGTTATCGAATTCGGCAAATCCGAGTTTTTTGTTGAACAGGTCATCTCCCATTCTATTCCCGATAATAGCGGGGAATTATTGCAGCAGATGACGGTGTAAGCGAAAAAATGTCTTTGCTTTTTGTTGGTAAGCATATTTCTTGTAAATAATACTAATTAGTAATATCATGTGTTTAGGATCTTTACACTAGAAATGAGGTATTCTTATGACAAACACAGCATTAATCGGCATTCACCATGTCACTGCCATGACAAACGATATTGAACGTAATTACCAATTCTTTACAGAAGTTCTAGGCATGCGTCTGGTTAAAAAAACAGTTAATCAAGATGATATTCACACTTATCATACGTTCTTTGCAGATGACAAGGGTTCCGCTGGGACTGACATGACTTTCTTTGATTTTCCGAATAATCCTAAAGGACAACACGGTACCAATGCCATTACCCGTATTGGATTTCGAGTACCAAACGATGCGGCACTCGAGTATTACCAAGAACGATTTGACCAATTTGGTGTGAAACATGATGGAATCAGTGAGCTCTTTGGACACAAAGCGCTCCGCTTCGAAGAAGAAGATGGGCAACGCTACCAGCTCGTTTCGGACGAGCATAACAAAGGTGTAGCACCTGGAACCCCTTGGCAAGAAGGCCCTGTGCCAACTGACAAAGCCATCTACGGATTAGGCCCTATCGAAATAACCGTCAGTTATTATGAAGATTTTAAAGTTTATCTGATGCAAGTCTATGGTATGCAAGTGGTAGCCTCCGGCGAGGATTATACCCTCTTAGAAATTGGTGAAGGTGGCCATGGTGGGCAAGTTATCTTGAGAAAAGACGAGACTAGTCCTCAAGCACAACAGGGTTACGGTGAAGTTCACCATGTCTCCTTTAGAGTAGCTGACAGTGAAGCTATCCGCCACTGGGCTGAAAAATATGACTCTTTGGGGATTTCCAGCTCTGGTCTTGTCGATCGCTTCTATTTTGAAGCCCTCTACTCTCGGGTAGGACATATCCTGATTGAACTATCAACAGATGGCCCTGGTTTCACCACTGACGAACCTTATGAAACCTTAGGAGAAGACTTGTCTCTCCCTCCGTTTTTGGAACCTAAACGCCAGGAAATCGAGCAAGCTATCCGCCCCTTTGACACTAAACGCCATTAAACTAGAAAGGTAAGCACACCCTATGGAAACCATTGAACAGATTCATCATATCAGTGCCATTACGGGCGATCCTCAAGAAACCCTTGACTTCTACCAACAGGTCTTAAAACTTCGTTTGGTCAAACAAACTGTTAATTTTGACGACCCAACCACCTATCACCTCTATTTTGCCAATCAAAAAGTGGAGGAGGGTAGCCTCATGACTTTTTTCCCTTGGGGAAATGTCTCAGAAGGTGTCAAAGGTAGTGGTCAAGTCGGTCGCATTGCCTTTCGTGTTCCCAAACAAAGACTAGACTTTTGGAAACAACAGCTACAAGACCACAATGTGCCTTTTGAGGAAACACAGTGGTTTGATGCGCCAGCTCTTTTCTTCCAAGATAAACACAAATTAGACTTGGCTCTAGTTGAAGGAACAGATGAAAAAGAAACACCTGCTATTTTAGGCTTCCATGGGGTAGTGCTCTTATCCAGTGATGATCAGGCTAGTCGTGAGTTCTTGACAACACTTATGGGACTAAAAGAAATCGATCAGACCACTAGCTATAGGCGTTTTAAAACTCAAGGGAGCTTAGCTCACGAGATTTTAATCCCTAAACAAGCTAGTCCAAGAGGAAGTTGGGGGCCAGGTACAGGCCACCATATTGCTTGGAAAGTTACAGACAAAGACAGTTTGATAGCGTATCAGACAGAACTTAGCCAACAGGGGTTTCACACCACTGTGATTCGTGACCGAAAATATTTCCAATCCATTTATTTAAGAGAGAATGGCAAAGTAATTTTTGAATTTGCGACGCAAGGTCCTGGAATGACTGTTGATGAAACAATGGATCAACTTGGCCACACACTCCAACTTCCAAAACGCTATGAGACAAGACGTCAGGAGATTACGGATAACCTTCCCCCACTTAGTGGAACTTATCCCTTATAGACATAGAAAGGAGCTCGTATGCTATCCCTTAATCAAGCTGACCTAAGCGCCAAAGAGAACTATAACATTCTTATTGGTAGCGTTATCCCAAGACCCATTGCCTTTGTGACAACCCTGTCTGAAACTGGGGAACTTAATTTGGCTCCCTTTAGTTTTTTTAACATTGTTTCTTATCGCCCCGCCATTTTATCCATTAGCATTCAGCGAAAAAATGGCCAGATGAAAGACACGGCACGACATATTCTTCGCCAAGGTGAGGCCGTTATTCATACGGTTTCTAGAGATAATCTCTCTCAGGTCAATCAAGCAGCTATTGAGTTACCCGCTGATCAAAGCGAGTTGCCTTATACTCGTATGACTCCCACACCATCCAGTCACCTAAAGACTCCTGGTGTCTTGGAAGCCAAGATACGATTCGAAACCACACTTTACCAGCATATCCCTATCTCTGATGAGGGGGGAGAACTTGTCGCTGATCTTATCTTGCTTCAGATTGTTCATTACCACTTAGACGAGGACGTTTACCAAGAAAACCACATCTTAGCGGAAAAGTTGGAGCCGATGAGTCGTTTAGCAGGACAAGATTACGCTCAATTGGGAGCCATTACCAACCTAAAAAGGCCTTGATGGAGGTATGCTATGACCCATTTAGTCAAAACTGGTCACCCTGACCAACCAACTTTTATTTTATTACACGGAACGGGAGGCAACGAGGAAAGTTTACTGAGCTTAGCGAACTTTCTCAATCCCACCGCTAATTTCATTAGTCTGAGGGGAGAGGTCAACGAAAATGGTGCGCTGCGATTTTTCAAGCGTCACCGTGAAGGATTCTTTGACGAACAAGACTTGAACACACGAGGGCAACAGCTGAAAGACTTTTTAGAAGAACAAGCCAAGGCTCATCAATTTGATTTGTCAGATACCGTTTTGGTTGGCTTTTCCAATGGTGCTAACATGGCCATCAACCTTCTTTTAGCTGATGAAAGTCCTTTCCAAAAAGCTATCTTATTTGCGCCTATGTATCCTGTTGACACTAGTAAACTCACCGAAGATAAATCACACCTCAGACTTTTTATCTCCATGGGAACCGAAGACCCTCTTGTTTCACCGGCGGATAGTCAACATGTATTATCGCTTTTTGAAAGTCGAGGAGCTAAGGTTACCCCATTTTGGGTTACTGGTCATGAAATCAGATTGGATAATCTCCAAGCCGCCAAGGAATGGCTAGAACAACTAACACTTAGCACCAACAAGCTTTAAGCGCGTTTGTGAACGTCGTCTTTTAACTGGTGCAACTAATGAAAGACATTGTCAGATTGAAGAAAAATTGTCCTAAATGGACTTTTTTTCGATTTAAGAGAACAATTTCTCGTTCTCTTGAGCCATAAGGATATTTAATGGTTTTGTTTCGCAAAATTCCAGACACTTACTTATGGCAGGGAAAAGCTGTAGCAGGGCATGCTTTTGAAGAAGTGCTCACCATTTTTTCAGGTGGTCTATTAAACTTCTCGCTACAGCTATTTTTGAAAAAAAGTTTTTTGAAAGCGCTTTAATATGATTATATTTTCTGTTAATTATAATTACATTAACCTTTGATTTTATCAGCTTCTTGGCTTATTTAGAATCATTTTAATCAAATGTGACTTATTTCACAGCTAAATTGTCAGAAAACAATGGGCAATTCCCTTGTCAAATCAAGGCTTTCCGAGTGGACATAATCTTGCCGTTCTTTTATAATACAAGTATAAAAATTTAAAAAAGGAGGACAACTACATGTCTCTAATCGGAAAAGAAATTACTGAATTTTCAGCAGATGCTTATCATAACGGTAAATTTATCAAGGTGACTAGCGAAGATGTCAAGGGCAAATGGTCTATCTTCTGCTTCTACCCAGCAGATTTCTCATTCGTTTGTCCTACAGAATTGGGTGACTTACAAGAACAATATGAGGCACTCAAAGCATTAGACGTTGAAGTGTACTCCGTTTCAACTGACACTCATTTTGTTCACAAAGCTTGGCATGATGATTCAGATGTTGTAGGAACTATTACTTATCCAATGATTGGTGACCCATCACACGCTATTTCACAAGCCTTTGAAGTGCTCGGTGAAGATGGACTTGCTCAACGTGGAACATTCATCGTTGACCCAGACGGTATTATCCAAATGATGGAAATCAATGCTGATGGTATTGGACGTGACGCAAGTACTTTAATTGATAAAATCCACGCTGCCCAATACGTTCGTAAACATCCAGGCGAAGTTTGTCCAGCTAAATGGAAAGAAGGGGCTGAAACTTTGACACCTAGCCTTGACCTAGTAGGTAAAATTTAACAAAACTAAGGAGGAACCTTATGGCATTAAGTCCTGATATTAAAGAACAACTTGCCCAATACCTCACCCTGTTAGAAGCTGATCTTGTTTTGCAAGTTTCCCTTGGCGACGATGAGCAGTCTCAAAAAGTCAAAGACTTTGTGGAAGAAATCGCTGCTATGTCTGAGCGTATTTCTATTGAAAATATCCATTTAGACCGACAACCAAGCTTCAAGATTGCAAAAAAAGGTCACGACAGTGGGGTTGTCTTTGCTGGTCTTCCTTTAGGCCATGAATTTACGTCCTTTATCCTTGCCCTCTTGCAAGTTTCTGGACGTGCTCCAAAAGTGGATCAAGATGTTATTGATCGCATCAAGGCCATTGACCGTCCATTGCATTTTGATACTTATGTCAGCTTAACCTGCCATAACTGCCCAGATGTTGTTCAAGCTTTAAACATTATGTCCGTCTTGAACGACAAGATTTCACACACTATGGTAGAAGGTGGTATGTTCCAAGATGAAGTGAAGGCTAAAGGTATTATGTCTGTACCTACTGTCTTTTTAGACGGGGAAGAATTTACTTCTGGTCGTGCTACCATCGAACAATTGCTAGAGCAAATTGCTGGCCCACTTTCTGAGGAAGCTTTTGCTGATAAAGGCCTCTATGATGTCCTTGTTATTGGTGGTGGCCCTGCGGGCAATAGCGCTGCTATCTATGCTGCTCGTAAAGGCCTAAAAACAGGTTTACTTGCTGAAACCTTCGGTGGTCAGGTCATGGAAACTGTCGGTATTGAAAACATGATTGGTACCCTCTATACAGAAGGACCAAAATTAATGGCCGAAGTGGAAGCTCATACTAAGTCTTATGATGTCGATATTATCAAAGCACAACTAGCTACTTCTATTGAGAAAAAAGAAAACATTGAGGTCACTCTGGCCAACGGTGTCGTCTTACAAGCTAAAACAGCTATCTTAGCCCTTGGTGCTAAATGGCGTAACATCAATGTTCCTGGTGAAGATGAATTCCGTAATAAAGGAGTTACTTATTGTCCTCACTGTGATGGCCCACTCTTTGAAGGCAAAGATGTTGCCGTTATCGGTGGTGGTAACTCTGGTTTAGAAGCTGCCCTTGATTTGGCTGGTCTTGCTAAGCACGTTTACGTGTTAGAATTCTTGCCTGAACTCAAAGCTGACAAGGTCCTTCAAGACCGTGCAGCCAAAACTGACAACATGACCATCATCAAAAATGTTGCTACTAAGGACATTGTTGGAGAAGAGCATGTTACTGGCCTCAACTACACTGAACGTGATAGTGGTGAAGACAAACACCTTGACCTTGAAGGGGTCTTTGTTCAAATTGGTCTTGTTCCAAACACAGCTTGGCTCAAAGACAGCGGGGTGAACCTAACAGACCGCGGGGAAATCATTGTAGATAAACATGGTTCAACCAATATTCCTGGTATCTTTGCAGCCGGTGACTGTACTGATTCTGCCTACAAACAAATCATTATTTCAATGGGATCTGGCGCTACTGCTGCCATCGGTGCCTTTGATTACTTGATTCGTCAATAAAATAGCATATTAAAAAGAAGCTTGGGCGAGTTGTACTGACTCCAAAAGTTAGATTTTTGTCTAACTTTTGAAGTGCAGTTCAAGTGTTCAAAGCTTCTTTTTAATGTTTTTTATAGAATACGTCCTCGGTCAACCGTGAGGTGACCTTTTTTATAGACTTGATGGATCAAGTTAGTGGCAAAGAAATAAAATGGGTAATCAATATTTGGGGCATCAAAGATGGCAATATCTGCTTCCTTACCAACTGTCAGGCTACCTACACATTCCTGCCGGTTAACCGAATAGGCAGCGTTAATGGTCACAGCATTTAAGACTTCAATTGGAGTAAGGCGCAACATAAAGCAGCCCAGTTGCATCACAAATTGCATATTAGCTGTCGGACAACTGCCTGGATTACTATCAGTGGAAAGGGTGATGGCCATGCCAGCATCAATCATCTTGCGAGCAGGGGCATAAGTGTCTTCCATCAAACTAAAGGTAGTGGCCGGAAGCAAATTACCTATGATACCTGCCTGACTCATCTTAGCAATGCCATTATCAGTTACCATCATCAAATGTTCTGCACTTATAGCGCCCAATTCTGCTGCCACGTCAACCCCACCGATAGAGGCAATCTCATCGGCATGAATACGAAGTTTAAAGCCCATATCTTTGGCTTTGCTTAACAGATAGCGGGACTCATCAGCTGTAAAGACATTTTTTTCACAGAAAATATCACAAAATTCTGCCAGATTCTTCTCTTTAACCTCTGGTAACATCTGCTCGACAATCACATCTAAGTACGCCTTAGCATTCCCCTTGTATTCTTCAGGGATAGCATGAGCTGCCATAAACGTGGATACCAAATCAATGGGATGATCTTTTTCGAGGGCTGCGACAACATCTAATTGGCGTTTCTCTGTTTCCCAATTAAGGCCGTAGCCGCTTTTTGCTTCGACAGTAGTCACTCCATGAAGCAACATGTAGTCTAGCAGTCTCTTAGACTTTTGATAAAGGTTATCAAAGCTGGCTGCCCGAGTGGCCCTCACCGTGCTTAAAATCCCGCCACCTTGAGCTAAAATATCTAAGTAAGACACCCCTGCCAATTTCTGAGCAAATTCATGTTCACGACTGCCACCATAGACCAAATGAGTATGGCAATCAATAATACCAGGGGTTGCAATTTTACCTTCATAAGAACGCACAATAGTCTCTGAACCGACAAGCTCAGCATCTGGCTCTCCCGAACCAAGAGCTATAATGAGACCGTCTTTGAGGGCTAAGTAGCCATCTTCAATGATAGTGGCTTCTTTCATTTCTTGTCCAGTCAGGGGATGACCAGGATCATTTGGGCTAACCAGTTGATTAAAATGCGTTAATAGGACATCAGCAACCATAAAAACCTCCTTTTGCTGGCAATATCTGTTATCAGATTGCGCCTCATTCGTTATCAGGGAAAGACACTGCCCAGCCTTGCTCTTTTGGGTAGAAAACTTACTGGTCAATCTGCTCTTGGAAGACTAGCTTTGTCTCCTTCTCTAACTGATGACTTGAGTCTGTCATCGTTCATCATTTGGGGCAAAAAATCTGCCTTTCCCTAGTTTCATTTTGTCATACCATCATCTTACTGTCAAAGCGTCAAATTTTAGTCAAAAAATAAGAGTTTTAGTTTTTTTTAGACTTTTTTAGCATTTCCGACTGTGGTTGACCTTTTATAGACCAGACTAGGTTAGACTAATCTCGACAATAAAAATGATTTAAGGAGGAGTTTTCGATGTCATTTTACAGTGAAACTGACATAGCTGCTGCTATGACTGTTAAGTTAGATGATGTGTTGCCAGAAAAGACTGTCTTCGAAGAAGGTATCCGCAGAGCGCCAGACAGAGGTTTTCGATTGACTCAGGCTCAAACTGAGATTGCCTTGAAAAATGCCTTGCGCTATGTGCCTAAAAAATTCCACGAAGAAGTCATTCCAGAATTTTTGGAAGAGCTCAAAACCCGCGGGCGTATCTATGGCTATCGCTTTAGACCAAAAGATCGTATTTACGGAAAACCCATTGACGACTACAAGGGAAATTGTACAGCTGCCAAGGCCATGCAGGTCATGATTGACAATAACTTGAGTTTTGAAATTGCCTTGTACCCTTACGAATTAGTCACTTATGGAGAAACTGGTTCCGTTTGTGCTAACTGGATGCAATACCAATTAATCAAAAAATACCTAGAAGTCATGACTGACCAACAAACCTTGGTGGTTGAATCTGGTCACCCCCTTGGTCTCTTCAAATCCAAACCTGAAGCTCCTCGTGTGATCATTACCAATGGTCTTTTGGTCGGTGAATACGACAACATGAAAGACTGGGAAATCGCTGAAGAGATGGGGGTCACTAACTATGGTCAAATGACCGCAGGTGGTTGGATGTATATTGGCCCACAAGGAATTGTTCATGGGACATTTAATACCCTCTTAAATGCTGGTCGTCTCAAACTCGGTGTGGCTGATGATGGTGATTTGACCGGTAAACTCTTTATCTCATCTGGTTTAGGAGGCATGAGTGGGGCACAAGGTAAGGCTGCCGAAATTGCTAAAGCAGTTGCCATCATTGCCGAAGTTGACCAATCTCGAATTGAAACCCGTTATTCTCAAGGCTGGATTAGTCAAATTGCTGAAAGCCCTGAAGAAGCGCTGCAATTAGCCCAAAAAGCCATTGACGCTAAAGAATCTACCTCTATCGCTTATCATGGTAATATTGTTGATCTCTTAGAATACGTCAATGACAAGCAGATTCCTGTTGACCTTTTGTCTGACCAAACTTCTTGTCACAACGTTTACGATGGTGGCTACTGTCCAGCAGGCATTAGCTTTGACGAAAGAACTAGGCTCTTGGCAGAAGACAAGGATACCTTCTGTCAAATGGTTGATGACACCTTGGCACGGCACTTTGAAGCTATTAAGACCTTAACCGAAAATGGCACTTATTTCTTTGACTATGGCAATGCCTTTATGAAGTCTGTTTATGACTCTGGCATTACAGAAATTTCTAAGAATGGTCTTGATGACAAAGACGGCTTTATCTGGCCATCTTATGTGGAAGACATCATGGGCCCTATGCTCTTTGATTATGGCTATGGACCCTTCCGTTGGGTCTGCTTGAGTGGTAAGCACGAAGATCTAGTAGCAACTGACCACGCGGCTATGGAAGCTATCAATCCTGACCGCCGCTACCAAGACCGTGACAACTATAACTGGATTCGTGATGCTGAGAAAAATCAATTGGTCGTCGGCACACAAGCCCGTATCCTTTACCAAGACTGTATTGGTCGTGTGACTATCGCCCTTAAATTTAATGAATTGGTTCGAGAAGGTAAGATTGGACCTGTCATGATTGGCCGTGACCACCATGACGTGTCTGGTACCGACTCACCATTCCGTGAAACCTCAAACATTAAAGACGGCTCCAATGTCACCTGTGATATGGCGGTTCAATGTTACGCTGGTAATGCTGCGCGTGGCATGAGTTTAGTGGCTCTTCATAATGGAGGTGGCACTGGTATCGGTAAGGCCATCAACGGTGGTTTCGGACTTGTCCTAGATGGTAGCGAACGCATTGATGAAATTATTAAATCTGCTATTGCTTGGGACACTATGGGTGGTGTCGCTCGCCGTAACTGGGCCCGCAATGAACATGCTATTGAAACCGCTATTGAATACAACCATCTTCATGCAGGCACCGACCATATCACTATCCCATACTTGGCTGATGACGATCTGGTAGCCTCAGCAGTAGATCACTTATTTCACTAAAAGCTGCTAGATAAAAATGTAAACGCTATCCTTATTAGGTAACCAATTCTTAACGAGTAACTCAATGACATAAAAAGGAGATTAACATGTCGAAAATTGTTGAATGTATTCCAAACTTCTCAGAAGGCCAAAATCAGGCTGTTATCGATGGTTTGGTGGCGACAGCCAAAAGTATTCCCGGAGTGACCCTCCTCGACTACTCTTCTGATGCAAGCCACAACCGGAGCGTGTTTACCTTGGTTGGTGATGATCAGTCTATTCAAGAAGCAGCTTTCCAACTAGTTAAATACGCTTCTGAAAACATTGATATGACCAAACATCATGGCGAACACCCTCGCATGGGTGCCACCGATGTCTGCCCGTTTGTCCCAATCAAAGACATCACCACAGCAGAATGTGTTGAGATTTCAAAACAAGTCGCAGAACGGATTAACCGTGAACTTGGTATCCCAATCTTCCTTTACGAAGACTCTGCCACACGTCCAGAACGTCAAAACCTGGCTAAAATCCGTAAAGGTCAGTTTGAAGGCATGCCAGAAAAACTGTTGGAAAAGGACTGGGCACCTGATTACGGAGACCGTAAGATTCACCCTACTGCTGGAGTAACTGCCGTCGGTGCTCGCATGCCATTGGTTGCCTTCAATGTTAATTTGGATACTGACAATATCGACATTGCTAATAAAATTGCTAAAATCATTCGCGGTTCAGGTGGCGGCTACAAATATTGTAAAGCCATCGGTGTCATGTTAGAAGACCGTCATATTGCCCAAGTTTCCATGAACATGGTTAACTTTGAAAAATGTTCTCTTTATCGTACTTTTGAAACCATTCGCTTTGAAGCTAAACGCTATGGGGTTAATATTATCGGTTCTGAAGTCATCGGACTTGCACCAGCCAAGGCCTTAATTGATGTGGCTGAATACTACTTGCAAGTTGAAGATTTTGACTACAACAAGCAGGTGCTTGAAAACCATTTGCTGGGTTAGGAGGTTCTCTATGAATTTGGTTGATTTAAGCTTAGCAGATTTCGCTAAAGTTCTTGGTTCAGATGCCCCTGCTCCAGGTGGTGGCTCTGCTGCTGCCCTCTCTGGCGCTAATGGCATTTCCTTGACCAAGATGGTCTGTGAATTGACCCTTGGTAAGAAAAAATACGCTGACTACCAAGACATCATCGAAGACGTTCATGCTAACAGCACTGCTCTACAAACTAGCTTGCTTGCAGCCATTGACAAAGACACCGAAGCTTTTAACCTAGTTTCTGCTGTTTTCGACATGCCAAAAGAGACTGACGAAGATAAAGCTGCCAGACGAACTGCCATGCAAAAAGCTTTAAAAACAGCTGCGCAATCACCTTTTGAGATGATGACCCTCATGGTCGAAGCACTCGAAACCACTGCAACAGCTGTTGGCAAGTCCAATACGAATGCTGCTAGCGACCTCGGTGTAGCTGCTTTGAGCCTAAAAGCAGGCCTACAAGGCGCTTGGTTGAATGTCTTGATTAATCTTTCCGGCATCAAAGACGAAGACTTTGTTACCGACTATCGCCAAAAAGGGCAAGCCTTACTAGACAAGGGCTGTCTCTTAGCCGATGACATTTACAAGCAGATTCTTGAGATTGTTTTAAAATAAAGGAGTCACTATGGTCTTATCAGATATTGAAATAGCCAATTCTGTCACTATGGAGCCTATCAGTAAGGTTGCCGACCAATTAGGCATTGATGAGGAAGCCCTCTGTCTCTATGGCAAGTACAAGGCAAAAATCGATACCCGTCAACTGGTCGCCTTAAAAGACAAACCTGATGGCAAACTCATTCTTGTCACTGCTATCTCACCAACACCAGCTGGTGAAGGCAAAACCACCACTTCTGTTGGATTGGTAGATGCCCTTACTGCCATTGGAAAAAAAGCAGTCATCGCCCTTCGCGAACCTTCTCTAGGTCCTGTTTTTGGGGTTAAAGGAGGAGCTGCTGGTGGTGGTCACGCGCAAGTTGTCCCAATGGAAGACATCAACCTCCACTTTACAGGGGACTTTCATGCCATCGGTGTCGCCAACAACTTATTAGCTGCCTTGATTGATAACCACATTCACCATGGCAATAACCTAGGTATTGATTCCAGACGTATCACTTGGAAACGTGTGGTGGACATGAATGACCGCCAGCTTCGTCATATTGTTGACGGTTTGCAAGGCAAGGTCAACGGAGTACCTCGTGAAGATGGTTATGACATTACCGTCGCCTCTGAAATCATGGCAATCCTGTGCCTATCCGAAAACATTTCTGACCTCAAAGCCCGCCTTGAAAAAATCATCATTGGTTACAACTACCAAGGTGAACCTGTAACAGCTAAAGACTTGAAAGCTGGGGGTGCCTTAGCAGCACTGCTCAAAGATGCCATTCACCCTAACCTCGTCCAAACCCTAGAACACACACCAGCCCTCATTCACGGCGGACCATTTGCTAATATCGCCCATGGCTGTAACAGTGTCCTAGCCACCAAACTAGCCTTGAAATATGGTGATTATGCCGTTACCGAAGCTGGATTTGGCGCTGACCTTGGAGCTGAAAAATTCATTGACATCAAATGCCGTATGTCAGGACTTCGTCCAGCAGCTGTTGTCCTAGTAGCCACTATTCGTGCCCTTAAAATGCATGGTGGCGTTCAAAAAACTGACTTGGCTACTGAAAATGTTCAAGCCGTTGTGGATGGCTTGCCTAACCTTGACAAACATTTGGCTAATATCCAAGACGTCTATGGCCTTCCAGTTGTTGTTGCGATCAATAAATTCCCACTTGATACCGATGCCGAATTACAAGCTGTCTATGATGCCTGCGACAAACGTGGTGTTGACGTTGTGATTTCTGACGTTTGGGCAACTGGCGGAGCTGGTGGTAAAGAACTAGCTGAAAAAGTCGTGGCCTTGGCAGAACAAGACAATCAATTCCGCTTTGTTTATGATGCAGATGATAGCATCGAAACCAAGCTAACTAAAATTGTCACTAAAGTTTACGGTGGTAAAGGCATCAACTTGAGCCCGGCAGCCAAACGTGAACTAGCAGAATTAGAACGACTCGGCTTTGGCAACTACCCAATTTGCATGGCCAAAACCCAGTACTCCTTCTCAGACGATGCCAAAAAGCTCGGCGCACCAACAGACTTTATAGTGACCATTAGCAACCTTAAAGTGTCCGCAGGAGCAGGATTTATCGTTGCCCTAACAGGTGCTATCATGACCATGCCTGGTCTTCCAAAAGTACCTGCCAGCGAAAAAATTGATATTGACAAGGAGGGCAACATCACAGGACTATTCTAATTGGAAACAAGGAGAGAACAAATGACAAAGGTCACAATCAAAATGCCCTCTGATTACCTCCAAACCGACTGGTCTGGCGGCAAAACCAACCAATTGTTCCTTTATCCTGAAAAGGGAGATTATGGAGAGAGAACGTTCTCCTATCGTCTCTCAACTGCAACTGTGGCCCTACGACAGACAACTTTTACCTTACTTGACGGCTATCACAGGATCCTAATGACCCTAGACAAGCCAATCACATTAAGTGATTTGAGTCATGCCAAAGAGGTGTCCCTAACTCCTTTTGAACCCTATGCCTTTGAAGGCGATGCCAGAATCGTCAGTCGTGGAACCTGCCAAGACATGAATTTAATATATGATGATCATTACCAAGGACAGTTATTACCTATTTGGTCTGACACACCATTTGAGGCACCTAAAGCGGACTGTCAACTGCTTTATGCCCTAAGCAAGCTGACTTATTCTGTGACCAATCAGATGCATCAAGAACTTGAAGCCAATCACTTGTTGGTAATCGATCAGGAAGCCAGCCTTTCAGACCTAAAAATTTGCCCCAATCAAACAAGCCCCGTCCGAACGCCAGTAGCTGTTTGGGCAGGCTTATGGCACAAGACTTAGTGGGAACAAGATAGGTGTCAGATTACTAATGCCTATTTCCTCCAATTAGGTCACTACTCACCATCACAAAAAGCTACCTACTTTCTCATCGCTAATCAATGTCTCATCACTGTCGTTAGGTGTAGGGAGGAATCTTCCTCAACCGAGTGACTCCTCATTTCCTAGCGGCCTTATCCATTCTATTTGAACGCAACTTGCAAACAAAAAGGAGAGCATTATTATGGCGTCAAATCACATGAACGAACAAGAAAGAGAACAGGCTAAGTTTAGCTTAAGCGGTGCCACTCTTTACGGTATCAATGCCGTTATCGGCTCTGGTATCTTCCTCTTACCTAGAGCCATTTACAAGGGCCTTGGCCCTGCATCAATCGCTGTTATGTTTGGGACAGCTATTTTAACCATCATGCTGGCGGTTTGTTTTGCAGAAGTCTCTGGCTATTTTGGCAAAAATGGCGGAGCCTTCCAATATTCCAAACGAGCTTTTGGTGACTTTATCGGCTTTAACGTTGGCTTCCTTGGCTGGGCTGTTACCATCTTCGCTTGGGCAGCCATGGCAGCTGGATTTGCCAGAATGTTTATCATTACTTTCCCTGCTTTTGAAGGTTGGCACATTCCTATTAGTGTTGGACTGATTATCTTACTGTCCTTGATGAATATCGCTGGCTTGAAAACCTCTAAAATTTTCACCATCACAGCCACCATTGCTAAGTTAATTCCAATCGTTGCCTTCTCTGCCTGTACCCTTTTCTTCATCAAAAATGGGCTTCCTAACTTTACCCCCTTTGTTCAATTGGAACCAGGGACTGACCTCTTAGGGGCTATCTCCAATACTGCTGTTTATATCTTCTATGGCTTTATTGGTTTTGAAACCCTATCCATTGTCGCTGGGGAAATGCGTGACCCTGAAAAAAATGTGCCACGTGCTATTTTAGGATCAATCAGCATCGTCTCTGTCTTGTACATGCTGATTATCGGTGGAACTATTGCCATGCTTGGCTCTCAAATCATGATGACCAATGCACCTGTTCAAGATGCCTTTGTTAAAATGATAGGCCCTGCTGGCGCTTGGATGGTGTCAATCGGTGCTTTAATTTCCATTACAGGTCTTAACATGGGAGAATCCATCATGGTGCCTCGTTACGGTGCCGCCATTGCTGATGAAGGACTTTTACCAGCAGCTATTGCCAAGCAAAATAAAAATGGCGCACCACTCGTTGCTATCTTGGTTTCAGGAGCAATTGCTATTGTACTTCTACTCACTGGCTCATTTGAAAACTTAGCAAAACTCAGTGTTGTCTTCCGCTTCTTCCAATACATCCCAACAGCTCTAGCTGTTATGAAATTACGGAAGGACGATCCCGATGCTAAGGTGATTTTCCGAGTCCCATTTGGTCCTGTCATTCCAATTCTTGCCGTCATTATCAGTTTGATTATGATTTGGGGTGACAACCCAATGAACTTTGTCTATGGTGCAGTTGGTGTCATCATTGCAAGTAGTGTTTATTACCTTATGCACGGACGCAAGCACCAAATGGATCAAATGCCCCCTGAAGAACAAATCTAGGAGAAAAAAAGATGACAAGAGTGATTCATTTAGACGGCGAAAGCCTTACCCTCGAAGACGTGATTGCGATTGCTCGCCAAGGCGTAGCCTGTCGCATTGATGACAGTGCTGTTGAAGCTGTGAATGCCTCTCGTAAAATTGTTGATGACATTGTCAACGAAAAACGAGTCGTTTACGGGGTGACCACTGGTTTTGGATCCCTTTGTAACGTGAGCATTTCA
This sequence comes from Streptococcus canis, assembly GCF_900636575.1. Taxonomy (NCBI): domain Bacteria; kingdom Bacillati; phylum Bacillota; class Bacilli; order Lactobacillales; family Streptococcaceae; genus Streptococcus; species Streptococcus canis. The sequence continues at coordinate 694,531 of NZ_LR134293.1, read as the reverse complement.
CCAGAAGATACGGTCCAACTCCAAGAAAATTTGATTCGGACTCATGCCAGTGGTTTTGGTGACCCATTGCCAGAAGATGCTGTGAGAGCCATCATGCTTATCCGTATCAACTCTCTCGTCAAAGGGTATTCTGGTATTCGCTTGTCCACCATTGAAAAATTAGTAGAACTGCTCAACAAAGGGGTTCACCCGTACATTCCTGAGAAAGGCTCTCTAGGGGCCTCAGGAGATTTGGCGCCACTTGCTCACATGGTGCTTCCTATGCTTGGCCTAGGGAAAGCTTACTATAAAGGCGAACTCCTTTCTGGTCAAGAAGCTCTTGATAAAGCTGGTATCGACAAGATTTCTTTAGCTGCTAAAGAAGGCTTAGCCCTTATCAACGGAACAACCGTTCTGACTGGCATTGGCGCCCTTGCGACCTATGATGCCATTCAACTATTGAAATTATCAGACCTGGCAGGTGCCCTTTCGCTTGAAGTGCATAAGGGCATCACTAGCCCATTTGAAGAAAACCTTCACACCATTCGCCCACAAAGCGGCCAGTTGGCAACAGCTCGCAATATCCGAAACCTCCTAGAAGGCAGCCAAAACACAACCGTAGCTACTCAATATCGTGTGCAAGACCCTTACACCTTACGCTGTATCCCTCAAATTCATGGGGCTAGCAAAGACAGTATTGCCTATGTCAAATCCAAAATTGACATTGAAATCAATTCTGTCACAGATAATCCAATTATCTGTAAAGATGGCCACGTTATTTCAGGAGGTAACTTCCACGGAGAACCAATGGCACAGCCATTTGACTTTTTAGGCATCGCCATTTCTGAAATCGGAAATGTTTCTGAACGCCGTGTGGAACGTTTGGTCAATAGCCAACTCAGCAAGTTGCCATCTTTCCTTGTCAAATACCCAGGTCTCAATTCAGGCTTTATGATTACCCAGTACGCCTGTGCCTCTCTTGCTTCTGAAAACAAGGTTTTGGCACATCCAGCCAGCGTGGATTCTATCCCATCTTGTGAAAACCAAGAAGACTTTGTCAGCATGGGTACCACCGCTGCTCGCAAGGCCTGCGAAATCCTTAAAAATTCTCGCCGCATCGTGGCTACTGAAATCATGGCAGCCTGCCAAGCCCTTGACCTCAAACCTGAAAATCATGAACTAGGTAAAGGGACTAAGGTTGCCTACGATCTCTTCCGCAAGAAAGTCAACTTTATCGAACACGATAAAGACATCGAAATCTACGATGAATTAAACAAGGCATCAGCAGTCATTGAAGACCCAAGCTTCCTCGAAGCGGTTGAACAGGCAGTTGAATTGAGTATCCAATTTTAGTGAATAAGGTACTTCTTTAACCAAAAGGGGCTGTGGCAAGAGTCATGGCCTCTTTGGGCTAACTGACTGAGACCAAAAGCAGACGAATCTATTGCTCTGCTATTCCTAAAAAACCAGTGACAAAAGCCAAGAAAGTGTTGACGCTAAGCTTTATTTTGCTATCATAATCCTAAAGGAGATGACGCGCATGCTAGAAGATTACTACCCATCTACCACCAGTTACTACCATGGTGCGATTGATGACGATTTATACGCTGCCAAATGGGGCATGGTCATGACCTTCCTTGACCTTAACGACAGCTCACTAACCCCTTTTGAAGGAACACATTTTGCCTTGATTGGCTTTAAAAGTGATAAGGGAGTTTATATCAATAATGGTCGTGTCGGAGCAGTCGAAAGTCCAGCCGCCATACGAACCCAGCTCGCCAAATTCCCTTGGCATTTAGGAGACCAAGTCATGGTTTACGATGTGGGAAACATTGACGGCCCCAACCGCTCTTTGGAACAATTGCAAAACAGTTTAAGCAAGGCCATCAAACGGATGCGTGACCTTAATCTCAGACCCATCGTCTTAGGAGGAGGCCACGAAACAGCCTACGGGCATTACTTAGGGCTTCGTCAAAGCCTAGCCCCAAGTGACGACCTAGCTGTCATCAACATGGACGCTCACTTTGATTTAAGGCCCTACGACCAAACAGGTCCCAATTCTGGCACCGGATTCCGCCAGATGTTTGATGATGCCGTTGCGGAAAATCGCCTCTTTAACTATCTCGTTTTAGGCATTCAAGAACATAACAATAACCTCTTCTTATTTGACTTTGTAGCAAAATCCAAGGGCATTCAATTTTTGACTGGACAAGACATTTATCGCATGGGCTACCAAAAGGTCTGCCAAACCATTGATCGTTTCTTAGAAGGGCAAGAAAGGGTCTACCTGACCATTGACATGGACTGCTTCTCAGTTGGTGCTGCGCCTGGGGTCAGTGCTATCCAGTCCCTCGGGGTGGACCCAAATCTTGCCGTCCTCGTCTTACAACACATTGCTGCCAGTGGAAAGTTAGTTGGCTTTGACATTGTTGAGGTCTCACCACCACACGATATTGACAACCACACTGCCAATTTAGCAGCCACCTTTATCTTTTACCTCGTACAGATTATGGCACAACATAGCTAAAAACCCTCTGATTTAATGTCAGAGAGCTTTCGCTTTAGTCTTAGTTTTTAGAGAATAATTGCTGGCGCAAATCTTCCAATTCAGTTACCAAATGACAGTCTCGGTAAGGGTTGAGGTTAGCATTGGCAATCTCATAATAATACTCAAAGGATTCTGACAGTAGGTTTGTCATACGTTCTTTCTGCTGAGCAGTCAAGGCAGGCCCCTGAACCACTAATTGGTATTTAACCACCGCCATCAAATAGAAAATCAAGCCCTTATCTCGCGGATTACCATACCGAGACATCAAGTTTTCCTTATGATTAAGCAAGGTCAAGACTGACTGGTAATCCCCTTGCTTCCAATGAATCATGGCAAGATAAATTTCAAGTTGGGTTTCTTTCCAAGGATAGATATGATTGACCAAGGCCTCTTTAGCAAGGGTCAAGACCTGCTCTGCCTGATCAAAACGACCCAAATAGAAATAAGAAATGCCTAAACCAATGTAAAAAATACTGACTGACAACTCGGCCGGCTTGTTTTCGGTTAAAGCAATAGCTTCTGTTTGATAATCGATAGCCTTTTCAAACTGACAGCGAATCTGCGCAATTTCTGCTAAATAATCCAAGGCAGCAGCAATCTGAATAGCATATTGAGACCGCACTGCTTGTGTCACCTTAAAGAAATCAATGGACTGTTGGAATAACTGCTCTGCCTCTTCCAATTCCCCAATAATCAGATGGTAAAGACCCTTTAAACGCAAACTAATCGCAATGGCCTCAAAATGATTGGCAGCAACTGCCGCATCTAAAGAAAGCCCTGTATAATAACGCATTTCAGGCTTATTTTCCACTTGAATACAATAATGAATCAACTGGCGATAGCCTTCTAACAAAAAAGATGTCTGATTAAGTTCGGTCGCCAAAGCAATCACCTTTTGAATGTTTTTGATGCCTTCCTGATACTTCCCTGTACGAATATCGTAACGGCCTTCAAGGTAAGAAAAACGAATGAGCAACTGCTGAAAATCACGGTTATTATCATAAGTCAATTCCAAATCAGCAATGCTTTGCCGAATCTTATCAAACTGCTGTTCCATTAAACGTTGGTTGTCACGGTCTGACATCTCCATCAAACCAATACTTTTAGAGTAAATAGGAAACAGTTCGTGCTGAAATGGCAAGGTAGCATCTAGATAGTTAAGATTGTATTCTAGAGCCTTAATCACCTGCCGTGATTCCTTGTAATGGTAAGCAATGTCATCTAGTAAGTGAGGGCTTGACGTTAAAATAGGCAGCAAATCTTCTAACCGTTTGGCAATTTGTCCGTGCAATAAACGCCTTTTTGACAAAGATAAACGGTCATAACTATAGAGTTGAATAATCCGCTGACGAAATGAAATCAACACCTCATCTCCCATGCTTTCTTCTACCAGAATATAATCATGACAGAGGCTATCCACTATCTCAATCACTTCCTCTAACGGAAGCGACAGTAACTGCGCCAAAGTATTTAAAGGCACAGGCCCCCGACAACAAGACAAGTAGTTTAACAAGTCGTCATCACGGCTACTCAAATTAGCTAATTTAAGCCCCAACTTAGCTTTAATGGCAGGCGTCAAAGGCATAAATTTTTCATGACGCAGCAGGGCTTGAGTGTATTCTGACAAGAAGAAAGGAATGCCTTGGCTGGCTTGGTAGAGGTGCTCCATTTCTTCTTCCGTAACTGACTGATCCCCTAACTGACTGTTAATATAAGCCAAACTGTCTTGCCGATTAAAAGGCTCCAAGCGAATGCTTTCTAAACGTCCCTGACTCATCAAGGCATTCAAACAAAGGCCCAACTGAGGAGTTGTTCCTAGATGCTTGGTCAAGACAAAAGCAATCGGATAACGGACCAATTGATGCATAACCCGTTGCAACAAGGTCAAGCTGTCTTCGTCCATCCAGTGACAATCCTCAATAAGGATGACCAGCGCCTTGATTTCTGCCAAATGTTGCAAAATATCAACAATAAAGGAAACCAACAAGCTGGTGTGATCCTTGATAAAAGGTTGACTACTATGTCCTTGAAAAACGGTTGCCATCGGAAAACAGTGTTTAAGAGCAGCCTTCCAAGCTTTGGTGGTCAATAAGCGGTGCTGAATCACCAAATCTCCCAAACCATCTAAAATATTGCGCCAAGGCAATAAGGAATCCATAGCTTCTTCACGAAAGCATTTAGCTGTGACAATTTGAAACGTTTGGGTTTGATTGGCTAAGACCTGTCTAGCCAAGGTTCGTTTCCCAATTCCTGTATCACCAATTAAAAGCAAAGCTCCCACCTCTCGACAGGTCAAACAGTTGGCAAAATAGGTTTCCAGTTGCTTAATCTCATCAATGCGTCCCAAAAAATGATTACTATTGCGCAAAAAATGCTTGATTTTGCGTTCATTACGATCTTTAGCGAATACTTCTTGATAAATCTGCTGACTTTGCAAACTCGGTTGAATCCCTAACTCCTTATCCAATACATTAGCCAATTGATAATAAGTTTCGATGACCTTACTAGGACGATTCCCCTGCTGATAAAGCCTCATCAAGAGCTGATAGTTCCTCTCTTCAAACTCATCTCGTTCAATCAGCTGTTTTAAATGCTCTTCGGTGTCTTCAATAGCATCTAAAGAAAGCCCTTCTTCGATCCTTTGATAACAGGCTTTAAGATAAAGCTGCTCACACTGGAGGCGAATCTTTGAGACCCACAAGTCAAATTCTTCTCCACTTTTAAGGTAAAAGCCCTGCAAAAATTCCCCTTGATAAAGGGGTAAATGAGCCAACGGAGCCTCCAAAAAAGGGAGAATATCTGTTCTAATATCCAAACTTGGATTTAAGAGGAGGATATTACGGTTAGGACAACTAATCACATCAGCCTGCAAAGCCTTGTTAGCCTGATAAATGGTATTTCGCAAGTTCTTTTTTGCCGTCTGCGTGTTCTTGTTTTCCCAGAGCAAGCTAGCTGCCATCTCACGGCTAACAGATCCATTAACAGCTAGATAATAAAGAAGAGCATCTACTTTAGCAAAAGTAAAAAATTGTTCCTCATCATTGAGGAAAATTCGGGGTGTCCCAAGCAGTTGAAATCTGATAACCTTGTCCATATAAACGCCTCCAAAAGTATTGCAACCTCACTATATCCTAATTCCAAACATTTCGCAAGTCTGACCCTAGCTAAGCCTGCGCTAGGAAGAATCATAACTATTCCCAGAAAAAGAACTTTCCAAGCAGAAAAAACAAGCTTTGAATCTGCTTTTCTGGGGTTTTGACTTGCTTTTAAGCCTTTTTTTTGATAGTATAGTAGGGTCGTGTAAACGACAAATACTCATTCTGGACCAATTGTGGGCTTGTTGCCGCTAGGTTAGCCTGCAAGTCGAAGTCTGGAAGAGGACAAAACATTTTATAAAGGAGAAACTACTCATGGCAGTAATTTCAATGAAACAACTTCTTGAGGCTGGTGTTCACTTTGGTCACCAAACGCGTCGCTGGAACCCTAAGATGGCTAAATACATCTTCACAGAGCGTAATGGTATCCACGTTATCGACTTGCAACAAACTGTAAAATTGGCTGACCAAGCTTACGAATTTGTTCGTGACGCAGCAGCAAACGATGCAGTTATCTTGTTCGTTGGGACTAAAAAACAAGCTGCTGAAGCAGTTGCTGACGAAGCAACTCGTGCAGGTCAATACTTCATCAACCACCGTTGGTTGGGTGGAACGCTTACTAACTGGGGAACAATCCAAAAACGTATCGCTCGTTTGAAAGAAATCAAACGCATGGAAGAAGAAGGAACTTTCGACCTTCTTCCTAAGAAAGAAGTTGCACTTCTTAACAAACAACGTGCTCGTCTTGAAAAATTCTTAGGCGGTATCGAAGATATGCCTCGTATCCCAGACGTCATGTACGTTGTTGACCCACATAAAGAACAAATCGCTGTTAAAGAAGCTAAAAAACTTGGTATCCCAGTTGTAGCGATGGTTGATACAAACGCTGATCCAGATGACATCGATGTTATTATCCCAGCTAACGATGACGCTATCCGCGCCGTTAAATTGATCACTGCTAAATTGGCTGACGCTATTATCGAAGGCCGTCAAGGTGAAGATGCAGACGTTGCTTTTGAAGCTGACACTCAAGCAGAGTCAATCGAAGAAATCGTTGAAGTTGTAGAAGGCGACAACGCTTAATTAGCACAGAGTTACTCACTCTCGTGACAAACGTCGTTTGTCTTTAACAATCGAAAACCAAACGGGGCAGAAAGCAAACCGCTCTGTCTCGTTTTTTTAAACGAAAACAAACATAATTTGGAGGATACTACACATGGCAGAAATTACAGCTAAGCTTGTAAAAGAATTACGTGAAAAATCTGGTGCCGGCGTTATGGACGCTAAAAAAGCACTTGTTGAAACTGACGGAGACATGGATAAAGCCATTGAACTTCTTCGTGAAAAAGGAATGGCTAAGGCAGCTAAAAAAGCTGACCGTGTTGCCGCTGAAGGTTTAACTGGCGTTTACGTTCACGGTAACGTTGCTGCTGTTGTTGAAGTTAACGCTGAAACTGACTTCGTTGCTAAAAACGCCCAATTCGTTGAATTGGTAAATGCAACCGCTAAAGTAATCGCAGAAGGCAAACCAGCTAACAACGAAGAAGCTCTTGCACTTGTAATGCCTTCTGGTGAAACTCTTGCTGACGCTTACGTTAACGCAACTGCTACCATCGGAGAAAAAATCTCATTCCGTCGTTTTGCTTTGATTGAAAAAACTGACGAGCAACACTTCGGTGCTTACCAACACAACGGTGGCCGTATCGGGGTTATCTCAGTTATCGAAGGCGGCGATGACACACTTGCTAAGCAAGTGTCAATGCACATCGCTGCAATGAAACCAACTGTTCTTTCATACACTGAACTTGACGCACAATTCATCAAAGACGAACTTGCACAATTAAACCACGCTATCGAACTTGACAACGAATCACGTGCTATGGTTGACAAACCAGCCCTTCCATTCTTGAAATACGGTTCAAAAGCTCAATTGTCAGACGACGTGATTGCTGCCGCTGAAGCAGACATCAAAGCTGAGCTTGCTGCTGAAGGCAAACCAGAAAAAATCTGGGACAAAATCATCCCAGGTAAAATGGACCGCTTTATGCTTGACAACACTAAAGTTGACCAAGCTTACACCCTTCTTGCACAAGTCTACATCATGGACGACAGCAAAACTGTTGAAGCTTACCTTGACTCAGTAAACGCTAAAGCGATTGCTTTTGCCCGTTTTGAAGTTGGTGAAGGCATCGAGAAAAAAGCGAACGACTTCGAATCAGAAGTTGCTGCTACAATGGCTGCTGCTCTTAACAACTAATCACCTATTTCTGAGAAATCGTTTATAAAAAAAAGACAATCTTCTGTGTAGAGTTTGTCTCAAAACGTAGACAGACTCTATTTTTAGAAGATGTCAATAAAAATAATCGAATGATCATGATGTCAACTAACTCCTGAAACGCTTATTTATCGTGTTTCAGGAGTTTTTCTTTTGTAGACGAACAAAAAAGAGTGAAGAAAAATTGTCCTAAATGGACTTTTTCTTCCATAGTAGGCTAAGCCAACTAACACAGCTACGAGGGGAAATGAGCGACTTGGTTTACCAGTTCAGAAATGTGAAATCTGATAAAATCATGAGCTTGAAGATATATATATATATAATGTTACTTGATAATTTGAGGAAAAATGGAGAAATAATCAATGAGAAAAAACATGTCCCTATGTCGTCGTGTCGTTGGTACTAGCTTGCTGGCAATTACCTTGCTTGGAATGTCTAGTGTTGGGGTAAATAAGGTAGCAGCTGATACTACGTCCCTTGTATCAGAAGTGAAGACTTTTATGGATAAGTTTGATAATAAAGATAAGAATAATGATGAATATAAGAGGACAGTTGCTTCTTTGAGTGATGAAGCTTTGAATTATTTGATGTTAAAAGTTGTGGCTGATTTTGATATTCAACCTGATAGTCATGTTATCGATACGTCTCTCGGTACTGGTCAGAAATTGAATTATTTGGGAACAAGTAATAAAGATAAAAATGCTCGTAAAATCGTTTTTGAAGAAATGAAAAAACGTATTACACAGAGAGACATATTTAGAGATGAAGCTAGATACCAACAAGGTCAAAATAGTAAGCTAAGTGCAAAAAATCAAACATTGACAAAAGAAAAGGCTAAGCTGTCACAAGATTTAAACCAAAAGAATACAGAACTAGAAAGTCTTACAGAACAGTTCCGTCTAACCTTATTAAAAGATGAAGCTGACAAGAAAAAGCTAGAGACTGAACGTGACGCTCTAAAAACAAAAAGTGACAAGCTTGCTACGCAACTAAATCAAGCTAATCAATCAAATGCGGAATTAGAAGCCAAAGCTAAAGAGTTGAAAGAACAAGCAGACACAGCTACTCAAAACTTGCAAACCAGTCAAGAAAAAGTGAAAGAGCTTGATCAGAAGATTGCTGATGCGACTACTCAAAATAAAACACTACAAGCCCAACTAGAAAAAGGTCAGAGTGAGTTACAGGAGTTGACCCAAAAGCTCCAAGCAACTGAAACGTTGAACGCTGAAGCTAAAGCTAAGTTACAACAAGAACTAGATGCCAAGCAAAAAGAAGTCGAAGGACTTCAAGGACAAGTAGCTGAGTCAGCTAACAAGCTAAAAGAGCTCGAAGCAGCACAAAAAGCATCCAATGCGAAAGTTGCTGAATTGAGTGCTGAAAAGGAAAATTTAGCGAAAGAAAAAGCAGAAGTAGAGTCCCAACTTCAAAATCAAACCAAATTAAGTGACGAAGAAAAAACAAAACTTGAGCAAAAATTAGCTGACGTTCAAGCCAAAATCACTGACAAAGAAAAAGCTATTAAAGCACTTGAAGAGAAATTAGCAGAAACAACAAAATCAATCAAGGCACTTGAAGAAGCTAAAGCACAAGTTGAAGAGAAGCTTAAAAACCAAAGCCAACTGAGCGAGCAAGAAAAGGCGCAGCTTCAAAAAGAACTTCAAGATTTGATGGCTAAACTAGAAGCCCTCAAGAAAAATCAAGATCACGCACCAAGTGTCCCAGAGACACCTGAGGTTAAACCAGAGGATACTCCAAAAGCTCCAGAAACGCCTGAGGTTGCTCCAGAAAAAGAGCAAAACAAACCAGAGGATAAGGCACCAGGCAAACACAGTATTCCATGGACAGCGTTGACCCCAGCCCAACCAATCCCATCACCTAAGGATAAGGCGACACCTAAGCCTAAAGTACCGCAAGCTAACACAGCAGGAACAGGCGCATTCGCTAAGTCTGCTCAGCTACCAGCTACAGGGGAAAAGACTAGTCCATTCTTCACTGCGGCAGCTTTAGCCGTAATAGTCTCATCGGGTGTTCTTGCACGTAAACGTAAAGAGAACTAGGTCATTGCTGATTAGCGCTACTAAGTCTAGTGACAGTAGTCCCTAATCTATTGATTATTCTCCTTATTACCTCCAGCATACTGTTTTTGGAAAGACAGGGCTGGAGGTGTTTTTGTTTCTCTATCCTTGAAAGAATCCAAAGTCTTGATGGAACTCTGAAAGGATAGTCTGCTCACGACACCAGTTAAAAAATGTTGTCATTAATGGCACTTACAAAAACAAAGGTCATTTAGGACAAGTTGTCTTCAATCTGAGACAATCTTCTGTGTGAAGGTTGTCTTTTTGTCTCGTCACTGCACTAAGTCACCTCAAAGATTAATAACCCAGCAAAAAACTGACCCTATGATACCACAGAGTCAGTCTTTTTCATCATTAGGTTCTTTTAACGTTTTTTCAACTACCTGCTTACCAGATAATCACACGGTCTTTCGGAGCTCTCCACATAGCATCGCCTTCTTTAATATCAAAGGACTCATGGAAGGCATCAAAATTGGTTAAGGTCACATTTGTCCGCAGTTCGCCTGGTGCGTGTACATCTATGCTAGCTAGCATTTGCATGTATTCCTCACGAGCTTTCATGCGCCAAATCGTTGCAAAGTTAATAAAGAACTCACGCGCTGAGAAATCTGCTTCCGATTGTGCCGCTTCTAAAGCACAGGCAACCCCACCTAAATCAGCAACATTTTCTGAAACTGTCAATTTGCCGTTGACCTTGGCACCATGTGACTCTAAGCCATCAAACTGCGCCACAATCTTATCTGTACGTTCTTTAAAGGCAGCGTAGTCCTCTTGGGTCCACCAGTCTTTTAGGCTACCATGTTCATCAAAAGAGGCCCCATTAGTGTCAAAGGCATGTGAAATCTCATGGGCAATGACTGCACCAATTCCTCCATAGTTCGCAGAAGAACTTTGCTCTAAGGAGTAAAATGGCGCCTGTAAGATTGCCGCAGGAAAGACAATCTGGTTTTGCTGAGGGTCATAATAAGCGTTGACCAAGTGGGCTGGCATGTGCCATTCACTACGATCAACTGGTGTATTCCATTTACTCCACGTGTGAGCAATGGTGATTTTAGCCAAGTTTTGAGCATTTTCAACCAAGGATAACGTCTCATCAATGACTTTTTTGGCATAGGTTTCTGGTAGTTTTTCTGGGTAACCAATATGTGGCGTGATAACATTTAATTTGGTAATGGCTTTTTGACGTGTGGCTGGTGCTAACCAATCAGCCATCTCCAGACGAGACTTGTAAACTTCAATCATGCGCGCCACTTTGCTTTCCACATCAGCCTTTGCTTCTGGAGAAAATTTTTGACCTGCATACCACAAGCCAAGCGCTTGGCTAAATGGCTCTTGCGCCAAATAAAAGGCAGCTTTTTGTTTGTCCATCGCTTGAGGTGTTCCAGACAAAGCACGCGCATAGGCACCTGACTGAACACGAATGTCATCTGTTAAGTAAGGATTGTAAGCATTAGCCGCATCCACAATCAAATTAGCCTTGAGTAATTCCCAGTTGGCCTCAGAGTAATAAGTGGCTGCAAATTCTGTCCAAAAGCGTTCCTCAGGGACAATAACCTTGTCAGGCACTTGACCTAAAATCTTTTCAAAAATACTATCCAATGGAAGTTCTGGTGCCAGTTTAGTAAAGTCAGCCCAAGCATAGGGATGGTATAATTTGACATATTCAGCACCTTCCTCACGAGACAAGACATAGTTGGCCAATTGCTTATCCAACTCAATCACCTTATCCAAGAGGTCCTTAATTTCATCTGCTGAAAAGCCAAATTGAGGTAAAAGCTTTTCTTGTGATTGACGCCAAATGCTACGCAATTCCTCAGCCTTTTCATGACCTTCTTCATAGTAAGTCGTATCTGGCAAAAGAATGCTTGGTGCTTCTGCCCAAAGCACATTAAGCTGAGCATTCATAAAGTCTGGTGCCACACCAAATGGAAATTCATTAGGCTGACCTGCCAACTCATATTCAGCTATCTTAGCAGCAAATTCCGCAAAAGAGCCCAAAGCTTTATAGTCTTCTATCATGGGAAGGACTGGAGCCACACCGACCTCATCACGTTTAGCGTAGTCTGCCACCAAACGGTGAAATTTAACAAAATTTGCTAAAATCGCATCATCAGGGACATTGTTCCCAGCTAGCCAAGCGTCTGTGGTGTCTAGCATCAAGGCCTCAATCTCATCAGCTAAATCTGAAAAACCACCTGTACGAGGTTTGTCATCTGGGATAACCGCTGTCTCTGCCCATTTCCCATTGACAGCTTGGTAAAAATCATCTTGATATGTTGTCATTCCTATCTCCTTTTGTCATTTTTAAATAGCAGAGCTATGATCCTATCACTCCACCTATAATCTTTTCCATTGTACCAAAATTTAGCTGAAATAACCTGTCTTAATTGTTTTTAATTGAAAAAATAAGAGTTTTAAAATAAATAGATGAGAAAGCAACCAGTCCTCTACTGTCACTACCGCCAGAAACAAAGTCCTGGGGTCCTAGCCCCAAGCTTTCCATTAGTTGTTGACTAAAATAGCAAGTGTCTGACAAGGTTTTAACGTTACCCAATCGCCAAGTATTCCTCCCTCGTAGTTGCTAATCACTACCTTACCAGTTTGATAAACTGAAGGCCATTCTAATGCAACCTCATCAGCGTAAAAATAATTGAGAACAAGCAGGCACTGGTCGCCTAAATGACGTTCAAAGGCATAGACCAAAATAAAGACAGAAAAAAGCCCTGCAAAACGCAAGGCTTAATATTCTTTTTCTTGACTCTGAGTTTCCCCATTATCAACTGTGTTATTGTAAGTGTGCACTTACTTGACCTGAGCTTCTGTTTTCTCAAACAGACTTGAGACTATATTATCATATTCGTGAGATGGGCGCAAGTCTTTTTTTAGAAAAAAAGTAATCTTATCAAATTGTAAAGAATTTGACAATGACATTTTTTCTCATCAAAGCCCCAAACCTCTGTCATTATTCCCAAACAACTCTTTCCTCTAGCCTTCTTGACCATTCACATTGAGATGCCTCTGCTATTTTCAGCTACTCTCAAAAAACAAGATGACACAATTTTACAAGAATCCTCCTCTTCTTTCATGACAGAAGACAAAGAAGGTGCCGTGTGACAGTCATCCTTAGAAAAATCTAGGTCTCTTGACAGAAAGCCACCAACTTTACTACAATAACACTATGTTAACCTTTTTAATACCAACCGCAAAAGAAATGACGATTCCTGCCGAATCTTATCCACACCTACTGCCTCAAGCAAGTCAGGCTATTTTAAAGGCAATGACAGCTATGTCCGCAGAGGAATTGGCCAAAGCTTATCATATCAAAGAAGAGGCAGCTCAAAAAGAATATCAGCGCTGGCAAGACATGGCCTCTCAACAAAGCTTGGCTTACCCTGCCTACCAACTGTTCAATGGCCTTATGTATCGTCATATCAAACGTAGTAAACTCAGTGCTCAAGAACAGCATTACCTAAACCAGCAAGTCTATATCACCTCATCTTTTTACGGTATCATTCCTGCTACTTATCCTATCGCAGAGCATCGCCATGATTTTCACACCAGAATAAAAATTGAAGGAAAAAGCCTCAAGTCTTACTGGAGGCCCACCTATAATCAGTTTGCAAAAGAGCATCCACAAGTGATTTCGCTTTTATCCAGTGAATTTGACGATGTCTTTTCCAAAGACTGTAAACAATTGTGGATAAGTCTCAAGTTTATGGAAGAGAAAGCGGGGCAACTCAAAACTCATTCTACTATTTCAAAAAAGGCACGAGGAGCATTTCTCACTGCTTGTATGGCAACCAATTGTCAAATCGTTGACAGCCTTAAAAGCCTTGTCTTTTCTGGTTTTCACTACCACCCAGAGCTGTCAACAGACCGTGAATTTGTCTATATTAAAAAAGAGGTCTAGGCCTCTTTTTTAGTCTTTATTCACAAAAATCAAACTTATACACAACCTGTGGATAACTGTGAGGATAATGTGGGGAAAACCAAGCAATAACAATCACTTTCTCCCCAGATGAGCCCCAAAAGACCCGTTTTCATTTCTTTTTTTCAAAAAGATCATGTGGATATGTCACATTCTTAAAGCAAATCCTCCCGACTCATTTGTTCAAAGGACTGGTTACCATCGTTTAACTTATCCCAGATAATTACTTCTTTAGCAGCCAAAGACTTTTGAACATCAATAATGCGTTGATTAGAAGAACCTCTAAATTGCAACATGAGATTCTTTTTAGTAATATCAAAACGGCCATCCACCAGAATATCAATCAAGGACAGCATCTCCAGTTTATCTGGTGTCTCAAGCATCATTTCTTCCCAAGTATAACCCGTCCAAGACCAAATATCCTTTTCTGGCAATTCCCGCCGAATACGCTTAATCAGAGGAATTAAGATACCCGTATTCAAAAAAGGTTCCCCACCTAAAAGTGTCAGCCCCTGAACATAAGGCTGTGCCAAATCAGTCATAATCTGTTCTTCAAGCTCCTGAGTATAAGGCATTCCTGCCTTAAAAGACCAAGTTGCAGCATTATAACACCCCTTGCAATGGAATAAACAACCAGACACATAGAGGGAATTGCGAACCCCCTCACCATCAACAAAGTTAAAAGCCTTATAATCAATAATCCGGCCTTGACTTAACTCCTCTGCCTGCCATTCCTTTGGTTTAGGATTATTCCAACACTTTTCTGCCATCACTTATCGCCTCTTTGTCCTTCAATCCAGTAACGCTCCGTTCCACCGCGACTATCTTCCAAGACGCCACCATTAGCCATAATAACTGCTCGACTTGCAGCATTAGCTTCATCACAAGTTACCAAAATCGCCTTGATGTTCTTGGAAATCGCAAAACTGACAGCTTGTTTGAGCATCTCCTTGGCATAGCCTTTCCCACGCTGACTGGGACGAACAGAGTAACCAATATGCCCACCTTTTTCAAGTAATGAGGCATTCAAACGTAACCTAAGGTTTAAAAATCCCAGCGCTTGATTTCTCTCATCAAACGCCACATATTGAATGGCCGGAACACCTTGACTGGCCAAACCCATTTCTTGCCTTAGAGAAGCTTCTAACCACTCCTCATAACTAAATTGATCCGCTCTAAAATGCCATAGGCCATCAGTAGCACTCTCTTGCTCCAAAAACTCTGCTATCATGTCTAAAACAGTTTCTTTATCTGCTGATGTTGGTCGTCTAATCTCCATAAGTTTACCTAATCCTTGAGTAATTCTAACTTTAAATCTCCATAAGGCAGTGGTGGGAAAGAAACTATCTGTTAGCAAATCCAATGACTTGGAAGGCTTGACTCAACATTGACAGGGCTGACACTCATCTTTACAGAATCAAAAAAAGCATCAATCATGGTTTCAAAGCATCGTTTATACAGGATAGTATCCCAAGAACCATAGCTCACGAGTATTTTATGAGGACCTTCATAGATGATAAGTCATCTAAATTTTCTAAATGGTAGGTATCTTTTGCTCCTTGTACTTCCATCACCTCACGACGACTACCTGATTGCAAATCCATGGAGGCTGTAACAGTAGCAGTTTTTGTCATAATAGTCACCATAACCTGACGTAATAAACCAGTTTCCAACTGATAATGAACTTGTCCTCTCACTAACTTACCGTCTGCTAAAAACAGAGCCGTATCTAAAGGGTGGATAAAGAAATCAAATAGCTTAACGATCAAATCTCCCAGTCTATTCAGGTCGCTCTCTTTAACGATAGCTTTACAATTCCTTGACAGCTTTGACAATTATTTGACACTTCTGTAAAGCATAGCGTGACCAAATCATTGACCGACCTGCTGACGTACTTCTGCATTCCCAGTTAATAGATGCCAAGTAATGCCACTCAGCTACCTCATATAAGGCAAATAGACTGCCTTGTTATGAAATGACATCTGGTCCCACAAGACCAATATGAAACAGAACTGACCTTCTTTCTTTACAGATACTTTAGTTAGCCTGTTTTTTTGACTTCTCTAAAAACTGAGCCTTGAGCTCTTGAACTCGGGATTTTTTATCCGTTTTTTTTGTAGAATGCTTCTCATGAAAACGTTCCACCTGCTGCATTCCTTTGTAATCTAATTGATATTTTCCCATTATAGTTTCCTTATCTTTATATTAGCGGCTAGCTCCCGCTAGTATAGACCCTTTCGTTACTGATTTTTTAGAACTCTTCTCTTGACTTTTAATATAGAATGCCTTTCTTCTACCCCTCAATAAAGCATGTTCACTCAAAAAATAAAAATAAGCAGAGCTTCTATCCTATCCAGTTGAACACCTAAATAAGAAAAGATTGCTTGCATGAAGCAACCTTTTAAGCATATCCTATTGTCATCAAAAGGTATCTTCCACAGCTTGGGTTTACAAGCCTGGGTATTTTATGGTTGACCCATTCATGTGCTTTACACGTGCAGAAATTTCTTTATGACGACCATTTACCATTGGACGGGCCTGAGGGTTCCCCAAGTAACCACAAGTTCGTTTGACCACATCAACTGTTTTAGGGTCATTATTACCACAGTTTGGGCAAGTGAAACCACGTTCCGTTGGGGTAAAATCGCCTTCAAATTGGCAATGATAACATTTATCAATGGGCGTATTGGTTCCCAAATACCCCACACGATCATAAGCATAGTCCCAAACAGCCTCCAAAGCCTTTGGATTTTGCTGCAACACAGGATACTCACAATAATGGATAAAGCCACCGGAAGCACCCGCTTCTGGATAGGTCTTTTCAAAATCCAGCTTTTCAAAAGGCGTTGGATTTTTACGCACATCGTAGTGGAAAGAGTTTGTGTAATACTCTTTGTCCGTAATATCTGTCACAATTCCAAATTTTTCAGTGTCTAAACGACAGAACCGGTCTGTCAAACTTTCGGACGGGGTAGAATAAACAGAGAAATGGTAGCCATATTCATCTGACCACTCCTCGCAAGCTTGCTTCATTGCTTTCACAATAGACAAGGTAAAATCTTTAGCTTCTGAATTGCCTTCCCACTCACCACCATAGAAAACAGAGGCAACTTCATAAAGACCAATATAACCAAGAGAAACCGTTGCACGGCGATTTTTAAAGAGGTCATCTACATTACCCGTCTTCTCCAAACGTTTTCCAAAAGCCCCATACTGATAAAGAATAGGAGCATTTGCAGGAGTTGCTTCTTTGACACGTTCAACACGATAGACCAGAGCATCTTTACTGATTTGCATTCTCTCATTGAAGAGTTCCCAGAACTTAACCATATCTCCATTTGATTCCATGGCAATACGTGGCAAGTTGAGCGTTACTACACCAAGATTCATACGACCAGAAGTCACATCTTGACCGTTTTCATCTTTCCAGCCTTGAAGGAAGGAGCGACAGCCCATCGGCGCCTTAAAAGAACCTGTCAAATCAATAATCTTATCATAAGACAACATGTCTGGATACATCCGCTTAGTCGCACATTCTAAAGCCAAGGTCTTAATATCGTAATTTGGTGAATCTGGTTCTAAGTTCAAGCCACGTTTAACCGTGAAAATTAATTTAGGGAAAATCGCCGTGCGATGTTCACTACCAAGGCCATTAATCCGAATGGTCAAAATAGCTTTTTGAATTTCCCGCTCAAACCAAGATGTCCCTAAGCCAAACCCTAACGACGTAAACGGCGTCTGACCATTAGATGTAAAGAGCGTATTAATCTCATACTCCAAAGACTGCATCGCATCGTAAATATCTTTTTGCGTCTTCTCAAAAGCATAGTTTTCACGCTTATCTTCTATAACCCATTTCTCCGCGTCTGCTAAATGCTTTTTAAAATTAAGCTCTGCGTAAGGTGCCAAAAACTCATCAATACGGTCTGCCGTACAACCGCCATACTGACTGGATGCTACATTCGCAATAATCTGTGAGATTTGAGCTGTCGCCGTCTGAATGGATTTAGGACTTTCAACCTCAGCATTTCCAATTTTAAAGCCATTGGCTAGCATGCCCTTAAAGTCAATTAAACAGCAGTTCGTCATCGGTGTATAAGGACTATAATCCAAGTCATGGTAGTGAATATCACCCTTTTGATGGGCATTGGCGACATGAGGAGGCAACATTTTTAACCCAATGGATTTGCCAACAATCCCAGCTGTCAAATCACGCTGCGTATTGAAGACATCACTGTCCTTGTTTGCATTTTCGTTAACGACCGTTTGGTCTTTATTAATCAACTTATCAATCGAAAAATTAATATCCGTTGCTTGAGAACGTGCAAAGTCACGCTGAGTACGGTAATTAATGTATTCCTTTGCAATAGCATACTCGTTGGCAGCTAATAGTTCATGCTCCACAATATTTTGAATTTCATAAATTTTAATATTGGTAGGGAAGCGCTCAATGATTTCAGCAATCACCCGCTCAGAAATAGCTTCTAATTTAGCCTCAACAAGTGGCGACATTCGAGTAACTTTCATGCTTGCTTTTAACAAAGCACTGTAAATTTTAGTGGCGTCAAAATTAACCAGACGACCATCTCGCTTAATCACTTTAATATCAGGTTGGACAACAACCTTGTCTTCTTCTAGTGTTATCATGTCGAACCTCCTTATTGGACTATTATATCATGACAAACAAAAAAATCAATATCTTGTGTCAAGTTTTTTGACCAGACACAAGATATTGATATTAATCTTATTTTTTCTGATAGAGGACAAAACCTTTCGCATCAATCTTTCGGTCCACTTTATAATTAGTAGCTAATACTTTCCGAATGGTTTTGGGTACTTTTTGGTTCTCATTAACGACAATATAGACAGCCTTATTTTCAAGCAACTCATCTTCTAAGGTTCTTTGATGACTTATCTTCTTAGTATTGACATTTGGTGAACTAAATTGAGAGACTGATTTGGCCTTAGTATCCAAGTAAATCTTAGAAGATTCGTCCCAAACATAAATAGGCTCATCACCTGCTAATTTTTGCCTCAAATAGCTAGCAATACGATTACGCTCGTGGTTGACAGGTATATTATTGATAAAACGATAAGTCGAACAGACTACAGCCGCAAGCACAATCAATACTGGTAAATAAAAATGTTTCTTGAGATACAAAGAGATGACACGCCTTGTCCCATTTTTACCACGATGCCGACGATGACTATGTTGTCTCAATCCCATTTCATACTGATAAGCCATTGGAATAGACGTCAATAGTAAACCAAACGGTAAGACCGCTAGGAGATGGTAGGAGTGATAATCTTGCGACAAGGCTGCAACTATTAAATATCCCAAAATAACCACAACAAACAACCATTTAATGATTAGGTCAGAAGCTGTTTTAAGGTGGTTGATAACGTTAAAGACTCCCGTTAAGAGACCTAGTCCCAAGGCCAGAAGAACTTGAATGCCTACACCAATCGGCAAAGAGAGATCACCAACCTTGAAAAAGGTAAATTGGTAAGCAACAGCCTGAGTTAAGTAAGGGTTTAATATTTGCAGATTCAAAATAAAGTAACCTGCCGTATAAAAGACCAACAGCATCCCAAAAATAGCAGCTAACAACTGGTAAAATCCTCTTGCAAGGTGCTTTTGACTAATGTTATAAGAAAAGACTGCTATACAAGCAAGACCCCAGAAAATGAGTGTCCGTGGTTCTATCAACATGGCAAGAGCACCCATGAAACCAAATAAAATGAAGGCTTCATCTTTAACTAAATCAGCAAAGTACTTAGTCAAAAACCAAGCTGAAACCAAGACGAAGGGCATGGCTAATTGAATAGCATACAGGCCGCCAAAACCTAGACTAGCGGATAACAAGTAATACCCAATTGAAAATGCCAAAGCAACTTTTTGAATTCTGGTAAAATAATTGACAAGCTTATAAAGATAAATACCAGATAAATAGAAACAAAAAGCCTGAACAAAAACCAGCCAAAACGTTGTCCCTAGATAATAGCTGAGTGCAATAAACGCAAAATAAAGTAGGCCTCCTGTTGTAAAAACATCACTATACGGAATTTGCCCCTTGGTTAACATCATTCCTATGTATAAATTTTGTGACTGAAGACTATTGCCAGCATCTGTTAAAACAGGCACCACAATTGTCAAGCCACTAATCATGATACTAAAGAATAGTAAGTAACATTTATGAAGTGTCGGAACCTTAGTTTCATATGTCGTTGTATGAACGGTCGGACCGGCATTGACCAATTCTATCGTCTCTTTTCGGATAAATTCTTCGTTTAACTGAGTCACTATTTTTTTCTCCTTGGAATGTCATATCCTCTAACGGCAATCCAGAAAGTGACCAAGACAAAACAAATCAATCCATTTTCCTGCCAATTTCCTTTTATTATCGTCAAAAAATATCATAAAACAAGTATAACAGAATCTCTTATTTAGTCAATTTCTGACCAAGCTTGGCATAATACAATAACTCTTTAAACCGATGCAAAGGCTTAGCTTTATAAGCTTGAAGAAAAGCATATTCCTGCCGATTCACTCGTTTAATCGCTACCACCTCCTCATCTATTTATTCGTAAACGCAACAAAAAAATAGCCCACTAGGCTACTTTTTCACTAATAAGAACTAAACGATTAGTCTTCATCTAAAAAACTATTGAAAACTTCTTCAATCATATCCCACTCAGCATCTGAATCTTCAGGAATTGGTTGCAAATCTCCTTCAGTCCCATCTTCGTTTTCAGTAAATGAATAAGCTTGAATCTCAACTTCTCCAGATTCATCTTCTTCAGAACCTGCTGGAACCAAAAGAACATAGTTTTTACCAAATTCTTCACGACCATCAATAGTCAATAAAATTTCAAATAACGTTTCATTTCCTTGCTCATCAACAAGTGTAATAACTTCATGTTCATGGTCATGTTCGTGATTATGTGCCATCGTTATCTCCTTAATAATTGCGATCTAAATAATTTTGTAGAATGAGCTGTGCTGCTAATTTATCAATAACTTTTTTACGTTTGCCTCGACTAATATCAGCTTGTTCTATCAGCATACGCTCTGCTTCAACAGTCGTCAATCGCTCATCTTGATAATGAACAGGAAGAGCAAATAACTGTTCTAATTTGTCTCCGTAAGCTTCACTGGCGTCAACACGTGGACCACTTGTATTGTTCATATTCTTAGGTAAGCCTACAACAAACTGTTCAACCTGATATTGCTTAACAAGCTCACCTAAGCGTTCAAAGCCAAACTCTTCTTTTTCTTCATCGATCTCGATGATTTCAAGACCTTGAGCCGTAAAACCAAGAGGATCACTAATGGCCACACCTACTGTTTTGGAGCCAACATCAAGTCCCATTATTCTCATTTAACGTCTATCCCATTTCCCTGCAAATAATAGCGGACAAGCTCTTCTACAATCTCATCACGTTCATATTTACGAATTTGATTTCGAGCATCATTGTAACGAGGAACATAAGCTGGGTCCCCACTCAAGACATAACCTACAATTTGATTAATTGGATTATAGCCTTTTTCATCCAATGAATGATAGACAGCGGTTAACGTTTCACTAATTTCCTTTTTGTCGCCATCATCCAATTTAAAGCGGACTGTTTCATCTGTAAATCCCATACTTACACCTTCTTTCTAAAATTAAATGCTACGCTTTATTATAGCTTATTTCTCAAGAATAAACAAGAATTTCAAGTCAAGAAGGTACGAAAAAAAGCTCCCGAAGAGCTTTTAAAGTGCGGCACGTAAACGTGCTTCAGTATTTTCAATATTACGAATAGAGCGAGGGAGGAAAGCCCGAATATCATCTTCTTTATACCCCACTTGAAGACGTTTATCATCAATCAAAATAGGACTTTTAAGAATACGAGGGTTGTCCTGAATCAAATCAATCACTTCACTGACACTTAACTCTTCAATATCACAGTTAAGAGCCTTGGCATATCGATTTTTAGACGAAACGATACTTTCCACGCCATTTTCAGTTTTTGATAAGATTGCTAAAATGTCTTCTTTTGCTAATGGTTCTTTTCCTAAATTCTGTTCTTTATAAGGGAGCTTGTGGGCATTTAACCAAGTTTTTGCCTTTTTACAGCTCGTACAACTTGAAATCGTATAAATTTTAATCATGTTGTTAACTCACTTTCTATTTCGTGATAGCTATATTGTAGCACAGTTTTTAGTCGATAAATATAGGTCTTCGGACCTATTTTTTTAATTTTGAGAGGAATTTTTGTAGAAAATAAGCTTTTTTGCTCTTACCCTCTTTAATTGTCAGTTAATTTAACCGCAAAAGAAGGTTGTTTGACTAACAATAAGTGTGAATAAGACTTTCCGAAGTCCTCAAAACCATCACTCATTTTATTCTTTAAGAAAAGGGTTAACAAGGTAAAAAGGAAAAACTCCTGAAACACCATAAAACAAGCGTTTCAAGAGTTAGTTGACGTCATGATTATTAAATCATTTTTATTGACACCTTCTAAAAATAGAGTTTGTCTACGTTCTGAAAGCCCAAAAGAGCTTTTCTTTAATCTTCAATTTCAATACCATTGTCTAAATCTAGAACAAGATCATCCATCTCTTCTGATGCTGCTGTCGTAACAGATTCTTCCTCAGCATCTTCTAACAAGCCAAATTTGACACGAACTTTACGGTCAATGTCATCAAATAATTCTGGATGATCCGCCAAATAACGCTTAGCATTTTCGGAACCTTGGCCAATTTTCTCACCATTGTAAGAGAACCAAGCGCCTGCTTTTTGAATAATATCTAAATCAGAAGCAATTTTCACAAGCTCTCCAGTACGAGAAATGCCTTCTCCATACATGATTTCAACTTCTGCTACCTTAAATGGGGGAGCAACCTTGTTTTTAACAACCTTGATTTTGGTCTCCTTACCAATACTGCTATCTTTTTGGTCACCCGTTCCCTTAATTTGAGTAGTTCCACGCACATCCAACCGAACAGAAGCATAGAATTTCAGGGCACGACCACCTGGTGTTGTTTCTGGATTACCAAACATCACCCCAACTTTTTCACGCAATTGGTTAATAAAGATAGCGATAGTTTTTGTTTTGTTAATAGAAGCTGATAGCTTACGCATCGCCTGACTCATCATACGTGCTTGCAATCCGACATGGCTATCGCCAATATCACCATCAATTTCAGCACGTGGCACTAAAGCTGCTACTGAATCGACAACAACCAAGTCAACCGCACCAGAATCAATTAATTTACCAGCAATTTCAAGGCCTTGCTCACCAGAATCTGGTTGAGATAAAAGTAACTCGTCAATATTAACCCCAAGCGCAGCAGCGTAAGCTGGATCAAGCGCATGCTCGGCATCAATAAAGGCTGCGATGCCCCCCTCTTTTTGTGCTTGGGCTACAGCGTGAAGAGCTACAGTCGTTTTACCTGAAGATTCTGGTCCGTAAATTTCAATAATACGCCCTTTAGGATAACCGCCTGCCCCAAGAGCAATATCGAGAGCCAGACTTCCTGAACTCATGACTTGTACCTTTTGCTCCGCACGTTCTCCAAGGCGCATTACCGCACCTTTGCCAAAGTCTTTTTCAATATTTTTCAAAGCATCATCAAGCGCTTTGCGACGTTCGTCACCGAATTTTTTCGTGATTTCTTCGTTTTTTTTCAATTTTTTTGCCAATATCTTCTCCTCTATTTAGGACTAACCATTAGGCAGCTAGTAACAACTCAACATACAATAACCTGTTTTTTGACTGCTTAATCCCCTAAAGTGCACTGCTATTATTATAGCAAATTTTTAGGTTTTAATAAAGTTTTACGGACCATATTAAAAGCATGTAAAGTCGCAATATGACGCACATCTGAACGGCTCCGTCCCCCAATTAAAACCTTCATTGATTCTACCTTATTTTGAGTGGCAAGGCCAATGAAAACTGTACCTACAGGCTGGTTCTCCAACATATCTGGCCCAGCAACACCTGTTAAACTCACCCCAATATCAGCACCAGTCAATAACCTTGCTTGTCCCGCCATCTTCTCGGCCGTATAAGCACTAACAACTCCATATGATTTCAAATCTTCTAAAGGAATATCTAGCATTTTGGCTTTTTCTTCCATGCTATAAGTCACAAAACCTCCATTGAATACTTGGGAAGCTCCTGAAAAATTCGCCAAAGTTGACTGAAATAATCCCGCGGTTAGACTTTCTGCTGCTGTAATTGTCTTATCATTTTTTATTAAGAGCTCAAATGTCTCACGCGCCAAGGAATTATCCTCTCCATAGCCATAAAGAAAATCTGATAAAGGCTGATTGTCAGGAGTTTTTTGGGATAATAGCTGAGCTTCTAACTGGGCTAGTTT
This sequence comes from Streptococcus canis, assembly GCF_900636575.1. Lineage (NCBI taxonomy): Bacteria > Bacillati > Bacillota > Bacilli > Lactobacillales > Streptococcaceae > Streptococcus > Streptococcus canis. Next base: position 670,259 of record NZ_LR134293.1, on the reverse strand, counting down.
CTTATCTGCTAAAGTCTGGTCCTTAGCTTTTGTTGATAAGCGAAGAGTGACCTCCCCAGTCTTAGCATAAGGCGCAATAGTGGGATCAGTCTGATTTTCAATAAAATCTGATAAAATCGTTACTAATTGACTCTCGCCAATCCCAAAAAAGCGTAAAACCTTCGAATAAAGTTTGCTAGACTGATGCGCCAGAAAAGGTACTAATTCCTGATTAACCATAGGCTTTAGTTCACTAGGAGGACCCGGTAAAACAACGTAAGTCACATCATCAACCGTAATCAAACCACCAACTGCCAACCCTGTCTTATTTTGTAAAGGTCTTGATCCAGCAATAAGTTGTGCCTGCCTCTCATTATTTGGTGTTCGAGATGACTGCTTACGACTGGCAAAAAAGTCATCTAGTTTTTGACTCGCTTGAGCATCAAAAACCAAATCTTTCTTCAAAAATTTTGCTAGGGTTTGCTTGGTTAAATCATCTTCGGTAGGTCCAAGACCACCGCATAAAATGACCAAATCACTCCGTTGACTAGCAATAGCAATCACAGAAAGTAGACGCTCTTCATTATCACCAACTGCTGTCTGGAAATAGACATCAATGCCTAGCTCTGCCATTTTCTCCGACAAAAATTGGGCATTGGTATTCACAATTTGACCAGTCAAAATTTCGGTACCTACTGCAATCAGTTCAGCTTTCATTTCCCCACCTACTTATCTATTCGTAATCTGATTTCATTTTATCAAAAAATCTCCCAATTCACGAAGAATTAGGAGATTATCTGGTTCCTTATTTTCCGTCAATTCAGCAACATTTTCTAGTCTTTCCTAAATTGATAAAAATCAATAGTAATACCTTCTGGCCCTTCCACCCAGACCGAATAGGTTCCCCATGCTGTCTTGACTGGACCATTACTGATGGGAAAACCTGAGGATTTTAAGCGTTCCGCTTCCTTGTCAACAGAGTCAACTTCAATATGAAGAACGACTCCTCACTGAAGGGACTGAATTGGTTTGAGGGGCTGATCTGTTACCATTAAACAATGACTTCCTAGAGTGAACTGTGCAAAATGCTCATCTGCCTAATCCACGGGTAAATTAAGCATTGACGCTAAAGTTTGGCTAGTCTTTGGAACCTCCGAAACAATAAGGTCTGTTTGATTAAGATTCATCATTATCTCCTTTTGGTTGTTATTAAGTTAAAAGCACAGCTTTCTTCATGGTCATTTACCAGACCTGATGCTTGCATAAAAGAATAAACCGTTGTAGGTCCTAAAAATCGAAATCCTCTTGTCTTTAGATCTTTCGCTAAACGAACCGATAAATCTGTTTGAGTAGGAACAGGGTGATCTTGATTGACAAGGTTGTCAAGTGGTTGTCCTCCTACAAAGTCCCATAGATAGGCTGAAAAACTGCCAAATTCTTCTTGAATTTTCTGTACGGCGATAGCGTTGTTGACAGTTGCTGCTAACTTTAATTTGTGTCGGATAATAGATGGATTCTGTAAAGCGTCAGCCATTTCCTCCGAGGTAAAGGCTGCCACCGACGCAATATCATAATGATGAAAAACTGCTCTGAAAGCTTGGCGTTTCTTTAAGACAGTCAGCCAAGACAGACCAGACTGATAGCTTTCTAGGCAAAGCAGCTCAAAGAAATCTCTATCGTTATGCAGGGGCTGACCCCATTCTAAATCATGGTAATCACAATATAATTGATTATCTTCTGGAACCCATGAACAACGTTTCATGTGAAACACCTAGCCTTTCATTAATAGTTTAAGGGCTGATTTGATGTATTGTTCGGCCGTTTCAGAAGTTCCTTCAAAGAAAGCACGAATTTTCTTCAATTCTGTTGCCTTATAACCGAGGGCAAGGAGAGCTTCGATCGCTTCGTCTAGTTGAGGATTACCTGCTGTATGGTTGTTCACTTTGGTCTTACCAGTCTCTTGTGGAGCCTCCACAAATTTGCCAGCTAAGTCAAGCACCATTTGCTGAGCTGTTTTTTTACCAATCTTAGGAAATTTCATCAAGTATTTAATGTCACTGTTATCAATGGCATTAACAAGTCCCTGATTATCATCAACCGCAACGATAGCTAAGGCTGTTGTTGGACCAATACCTGAGACAGAAATTAATTTCAGAAAAACATCTTTTTCGTCTTCTGTGTGAAAGCCAAACAACAAGTGAGCATCCTCACGAATAACTTGATGCAGATAAATAGTTACCAGTTGGTTGACACTATCTGTAAAGCTATAAGGATTGGCTACATTGATAATATAGCCTAGTCCATTGGTTTCAACGACAATGTATTTTGCCGTAATTTTGGTCAACTGACCTTTAATATAATCGTACATATGACACCTTTTTCATTTTTGCAGAAACAACAGTAAAATAAATACCTAGCGCAGCAATAATTACAAATAAGCATTGCACCCCTAAAGGGCCTGTAAAATGGCTCACAGAGACTAGTAGGCTAGCCAAAATAGCACCTAAGGGTTGCGCCATTGACACAAAGCCCGTGTAAGAACCTATTTTAGAATGATCCATCATATTAGCACGTAAGACTTGACTGGCAGGGACAGTTATCATTTCCCCAATGGTTAATAAAACAACTGATAGCCAGATGGCATAGAGCTGCGTCAAGGTAAATGCCAAGAGCATGCCCAGAGTAAATAGTAAAGAACCAATCACAAGTTGAGGTAGTAGTTTCCATTTTTCCGTTAAGTTATTTACTACTGTCATGAAAAGGACAATCAGCAATGTATTGGTAAAAACCATTAATGACAACATTTTAGAACTGGTCACTTGAAAACCTAACACAGTTATTGGCTGAAAATACAGTTTCAAATGGACTGGCACATAGTTATCCATCTGCATCCAGATACTGGCAGAAAAGATGGCGCCTAGGGTAAACAAGACAAAAGCCCGATCATGAAACACTTGACGGTAATTCTGAAAACTAGCCAGCAAGCCTTTACCATGTTCAAAAGAGTCTGTCTCTGGTCTGGTCTCATCAAAATAATAATAAGCAATGCCAAAACAGAACACATTTACCAGCAACAAGGCTACTAACAAGGCTAAAAAGTAGTGGTCATAAAAAAGCCCGGATAGCCCTGCGCCAAACATGACAGCAATATTGATAAACCAATAATTGATAGTGTAAACAAAACGGCGATTACTGTCATCAGTCAAATCAATCAACATAGCTTCGTAGGCAGGTCCATAAAAACTAGAAGCAATTTCTACCAATAAGATACCCGCAAAGGTTAACCAAGGAATAACTGCATTAGGTAAATTAGCTAAAATGGTCAGAAACCAGCCTACTGTTGTCCCTATTGACCCAATCATAATGACTTTCTTTCGACCAAGAGCATCTGATAAATGACCTCCATACAAAGTGCCAATAAATCCTGCCAAACTGGTTGCCGTCATCAAGATGCCTGTCCAAAAAGTACCAAAGTAAGTCGTATAATACATGGCCATAAAGGGAAAAATACTACTGCCTAGAGTAATGGTCACAAAACGGACCAACTGTCTCAGCTGAATTTGCTTAGGTAGGTGTAAAAATTCTTGCATCTCATTCTCTCTAATATTTTCCTAATTCTCGTAGACTAGTGTGATTTTCTTGGATACGACGGAACATTTTTTCCATATCTGCCTTGCTAAAGTTAATCAAAACGGGTCTGCCATGAGGACAGTTATAAGGATTTTGGCATTGCGCTAATTGCAGCAAAAGATTCCTTGCTGAATAATCATCTAAACTGTGATTAGCTTTAATAGACCGTTTACAGCTCATCATAATCGCTAACTCTGCTCGATAAGTTTTGACAGATACCTCATTTGTCAAAAGTAACATATCACACATTTCATAGACACCAGATTCAATCTCTTCTTCTTTCATCCAGATAGGGTGTTCCCTCAGAATGAAAGTATTGTGCCCATAAACTTCCAGAAAGATACCGACTTCATTTAGAAGTGTCATTTTTTCCTGTAAATTAATGAAATCCGAACCAGAAAACTCAAATAAGTAAGGCACTAACAACTGCTGTAAACTACTGTCAACATCGCCAATCTTATCACGATAATATTCATATTTAACCCGCTCTTGGGCAGCGTGTTGGTCAATGATAAATAAACCATCTTTGCCTTGAGCAAAAAGATAAGTCCCATGCATCTGACCAAAATAATCTAATTCAGGAAATGCTGATTTTTCTTCATTTTCCAAGCGATCCAACATTTGAGATAACTTTTGTTTATTTTTTAAGTCAAAGTCAGGATGATCAGGATTCACTAAACTATCTTGGGGACGGCTAGCATGCTTTACTGAAGAAGGTCCTGTGTCTTCTTCTGAGTGAGGTAGCGACTCTGTCTTTTCAACCTTTACACAGTTGTCAACATCGCCGTAATGAAAATCAGTTTCAGGCATTTTTTCCGCGACAGCCGATTCTTTGACAAAAAAGTCATTCTTTTGCGGATCATAGTAAAGTCCCCTAGACTGTAAAGGAAGTTGTGTTTGCTCTGGTTTGGAAAAATGTCGTGTGCTTGATTTGGCTAAATTTTCAAGTGCATCTGGAATTAAGTCTTGTTCCCTAAGGCTTTCAGAAATAGCTGCACTGATTAAAGCCATCAACTCACGCTCTTTTGAAATACGAACCTCTTGCTTTGTGGGGTGGACATTGACATCAGCTAAGTAAGGATCAAGCTGAATAGCAATCACAACAATCGGAAAACGTCCAACCATCAATTTAGAACCATAACCATCTAAGATAGCTCGATTGAGCAAGAAGTTTTTAATGTAGCGTCCATTGATTAAAATTGTCATATAGTTTCGATTAGCACGTGTCAACTCTGGTAAACTGACATATCCAGACACTTCAAAATCCAGATCAGCATTAGAGATAGCAATCATTTTCTTCGCAGTATTCAAGCCGTAAATACCAGCAATAGCTTGGCGCAAATCGCCAGTCCCTGAGGTCTGAGTTAATTGACGACCATCACTAATCAGTGTAAAAGCAACTTCTGGGTGAGCCAAACTCAACCGATTGACCACATCTACAATGTGAGCTAATTCTGCCTGTAAACTTTTCATGTATTTGAGGCGGGCAGGAGTGTTGTAAAAAAGGTTTTCAACCTTAATTTTGGTTCCAATAGGTGTTGAGATTGGTTCAAGCGTCTCAATTTTCCCACCCGTAGCAACGAGAATAGAGCCATGTATAGCTTCTTTTGTTGCAGTTTTTATCGTGATTTTACTAATGGAGGCAACCGACGGTAAAGCTTCTCCTCGAAATCCAAGCGTCCTAATTCGAAAAAGGTCACTCTGACTTTTAATTTTACTGGTGGCATGACGACGCAAACTCAAGGGTAGGTCTTCATGTGACATCCCTTCACCATTGTCTGTAATCTGTATCATTTTAAGACCAGACTCTTCAATTTCAATGGTAATCTGGCTACTTTTAGCATCAATAGCATTCTCAACCAACTCCTTGACAACACTTGCTGGTCTTTCTACAACCTCACCAGCTGCGATTTGGTTGGCGAGAACTTCCGGTAATTCAATAATGTTTGTCATAATTTTGTTTTTAACACTTTCTAAACGTTGATATAACAAGGTTTCATTAGGTTTACACCTCTCAAAATATTAATTTGTGGACTTTTTTGTGGACCTATAAATTATTCATAGCCTTTTCATAATATAAAACGGCTTCTTTTTCTTTGTCCTTAGAAAGATGGCCATAGATATCCAAAGTCATGCTGATATTCGCATGTCCTAAGCGATACTGAAGTTCCTTATAACTAATACCAGCGTTCAGCAATAAACTAGCGTGAGTGTGTCTAAAAGCGTGAAAAGTAAAGCGTTCAATCCCTGCTTCCTTACACCTAGTATCTAAAGCACTTTGTCTAACCGAAGCATTAAAATACTTTCTTGTTGGCGTGGCAAACACTACCTCTGACACACGCGCACCAACTTCATTAAATAATTGTCGCTGTCTCATTTGGTAGAGCTTTAGACTTCTAATGGTCTTTTGGTCAATACTAATCACTCTATTGCCTGACTGGGTTTTAGTTGTACTCAAAAACTTCAAATTTTTATTGTAAGTCTTATTGATAGCTATTGTACCATTTTCTAGGTCAATATCTCCCCATTCCAATGCGCAGGCTTCGCCTATCCTCAAACCAGTGGATAATAAAAGCTGGTAGAGGACTGAATCAAAGTATAGGTTATAGCGCTTGTGTTGGCCGCTTTCTAAACGCTCTAAAAAAGACTTCAAATCAGACGGATTAATAAACTTAACTTTTTTCTTAGCGTTTGGCTTCTTCCTTGGAAGGATAATATCTCTTGCTGGGTTATAATCTATTAGTCCTAGCAATACTCCTTGTTGGAGAACTTTTCGGATGACTGAACGTACCGCAGTATAATTGACGTAATATTTAGATAATCTATTAATCAGCATTTGAATATCACTAGCGGTTATCTTATCAACCTTCATATTGCCCAGAGTTGGCATAATATGTCGATTAAGTCTAGTAACAGTAGCATCATAAGTTTGAGGCTTTACTGTTAACTTATAGGTTTCAAGCCATAAATGACTAAGTTCTTTAAATGTTTTAATCGCAACTCTTCTTTTAATTGTAGATCCATTAGATAGGAAGTCAAGCTGCGCGTGCTTGGCTTTTTGATTAACTTCTTTTCTCGTCCTCCCTGTTATACTTGTCTTTACCCTCTTACCTGTCATTTGGTCAATGCCTAGATAAATACTAGCACGATAAACGATTGTACCATTTTTCTTCTTATGCTCTGTTATTTTCATGATCATAAACCTTTCCATCAGCAGGCAAGCTATTATCAAAAGGGTTTTAGATTAGTTCATATCATGGTATAATAATGGTATCGGGTAAATACCGAAATATTATAAAAGAAAATCATGGTATAATATTAGGCTTTTAAGACCTTGCGAGCGTGGAAAACTTGCGGGGGCTTTTTTGTTTTTTTGGAGGTAAGTTGATAAATTTATATGATTGAGAGTTGAAATAGCTATACGAGGATATTATTGCCTATTTTTTACATATCATCAAAAAGTGAAAGTTGATTATCGTCTGGTTGTTTATCTAGTTGTTTATGTTTCTTTTTCAAATCTTGGATACTCTCTCGAGGTGTAGGGAGATTTTCGGGCATAGTTGTGCCTAGTTTCTGCATTGTTTTTCTGATTGTTCTACCTACGTTAAAGTGTGTATCGTTAGCTAGATTTTCATCGTGTATCTGCCGATTTCTTAACACTTCATCGGTTTGAGTAGCACGGAATAAGTTAGCGGCCAATTCAGCACTACCCATATAATCAAGAATACTTTTCCCTTTTTCTAGTTCTTTTCTATCATGAATATCTTGCATAGACATCCCACCATAAAGGCCTTTATATCCAAAGTTTTGAAACTTGCCGTAGTTAGTGACACCCGACATTTTAGCAGCTTCAGCTAATGATTTATTATGTTCCTTCATCTCTTGGCGAATCGCTAAACGTTTGTGCTCTTCATCGAGTTTGTTGAAATTATCAGCTAGTTCTTGCTGACGGGTTTTAATAGCAAAATATGATTGACCCAGTGCAATGACTTCTTTTCTAGGGTCACCATTTTGGACAATCAAATAGCAGGCATAGCGAGATAGTTTATAATCTTTAATCTCCCTATCTCCTAGAGGGAGCTGTACAATTTTGCTGACCTCAGGAAAATTCATAGCGACGGGGTTTCCAGTGTTTTCACAAGCTATTTTAGCCCGCTCAATAACGTTTAAAAAATTGTCCCATTTAGCATACTCTAAAACAGTTTGTAATTCACGGGCATACCAAAACTCTACACCGTTTTCATCTATGTGTTTAATATTTTCGAAAGCTAATTCGTCATAATGTTGTAATTCGTTCATGCTTTTCCTTTCTATGGTCTAATGGTAAGGTATAAAGAGTTTCAGAGCAAGTTTTGCATATCTAAAAACTAGGTCAAGGTCTACATAGATTCGAGCTCTGGAAAATGATTGCCTTTGGTACTCTGATAGTAGCTATCATGAATAACAAGAACAAATAGAAAAACCGTCCACACTTTAGCCAATCGTGGACGGTTTATAGAAAATATAAACAAATACGGTAAGGCTGCCATCTTAAACGGTGTTACCACAGGAGATTGTTTACGCAATCTCCTTTTTCTATGTCCATTATAGCTTTGTTTGATAAAGAAGTCAAAGGGTATAGTTAGAAAGCATAGTCTTTAGCGCTCTTAGCATTCCTTAGCGTTACCAAAATGAATAAAAATAATTTTATGCATATTTTTATAACACTTTATGCAACTACTCAATAAATAGTCTAATAGATTTTACCTGTAACACTTTCGTTGATAAACAAATAACATGATAATCTGTATCAGAAACTTTAGAAATACAAATGATTCTAAATTCTCGTTAAAAGCATAGTTTAATGATTATTAGAATAGCAATCCCTAAAGCAGCTTTAAAAACACCGTGTTTAATAATGTCATTACGTTTTTTTAAGTTTCCGATAATAAGAGAGATTACTCCCGTTACGGTTAAAGCCAAGCTTAGGGTAAAAAAGATTAAAGTGATCAAACGATGTATTACTCCCTTCGTGATAGTTGCGGCTTAGTATGGGATAACAATTGGATGATAGTAAAAATAGATAGTTACTGCTAAGGAAACTAACGATATTCCAAGTGCAATCCACGATAAATCTTTCCTACTTTGCTGGTTATAAAAAAAGCTTAAGATTGCTAGAATAATGGCTATTATAGAGAGGTAAGTATGTCCATAAGAAATAAATATTAAGAAGTTATCTAACAAAGAGATAATACTTATAATAAGACTAATGACAGGCAATAATTTATTTTCTTTCATAATCTGTTCCTTTCTCGATAAACTCATTTTAAGAATACTCAATAAAGTTTTCCTATCTGCTCTCATCCTCTAAAACTTTAACCACTCTTTTATCTGGAATAAACCATATAAGAGCAACAGACAGATAACCTAACTCTGATACAACCACTGAATAGAAGGCAATAATTGCAGAAAAAATGTATATAGCTAAAGATATTTTTCCTTTTATATCTGAGCCCAATGCCTCTTTTAAAAGCGATGGTTTAGGGCTTAGTTTAATAACTTGTGATTGTAAAATGAAATAAGAAATAGCTGTACCTAGCAACGTTATACCATAAATAAATACAGGCAAAGAGCTAGTGTGAAAACGACTAACCCATTCTGTAGCCCAAGGAATCAGCGAAATAAAAAATAACCACAAATTGTTAAACCATAGGGTTTTACCATCGATTATTTTCACTAGTTTCATTAAGTGATGGTGGTTATTCCAATATATTGCAACATAAACAAAGCTTAAAACATAAGCTAGTAGGCTAGGTACAACTTTTAGCAAAGCTTTTAAAGAATCCGCTTCTGGAGCTTTTAAAGATAGGACCATAATAGTAATAATGATAGCTAAAACACCATCACTGAATGCTTCTAATCTTGAACTTGACATATTTGTGTCCTTTGCAAAAAATATATAAATATTTTGTGAAGTAAATTATTATAATTCATACAGACTATAACTCAATGATATTAACTTCATATCCGAGATGCTTTAAGAAAGAAAATAGGTCTTTGGTATTGATAAAGATAGTCCTATCGTTAGTATTAGGGTGAAAACTCATTCTTTCTTCTGTGACGATTTCTTGGTCAAAATAAACAAGAATATCTTTATCTTGATTATTGATTAACCCAAAGGGCGAAACCACGCCAGGAGGTAAAAGCATTTTCTGATATAGACTGTCCGCAGAAGCCATTCGAATACGATTAACACCAACCAATTCTTTAAAGTTTTCCATGTCTAGCATCTTTTGGTCATCCATTATCAGCAAGTAATATTGCGTCTTTTTCTTGTTAGTCAAGAACATTGTTTTTGTTCTTACTCCCTCAATACCTTCAATAAAACTGTCAGCTTGTTCTGTGGTCAAAGCTGGTTCATGCTCGACCAGCTCATAAGAGATATTCAATTTCTTTAATTCAGCAATAACATTTTTAAAAGTACTCATAATAAAACTCCTTACTTATAAATTTTTTAATTGCCGCCGACAAAAAGTTCAGAAAAGTTCAGATTATGCCCCAATTTTTGCTAAGTTTTGAGGGTCTTGTAATTAAAGAAAATTAAAGACATATCAAGGAGTTTGGCCGTAGGTAAAGATAAAAAACTTGGCATTTAGACATGAAATTTGAACAGGTCATAAAATGAGCGGTAACGGTAAGGTACACCACCCTACATTTTCATATATGTTACTTACGGATAAGAAGGTATAGTGAGTAACAGACCAAGATAACCACAAGGATAAGCGATACAATAGCTATCATCGTTATATCAATCATTTTAATTCCTTTCTAACATCAGTAAGCAAGTATGGGGATTTATGTTTTATTGCGACAGTAGCCAAAGAATTTCCAAATATTGGAAAATGTTGGCACGTACTGACATATTACGTCAACCTATTTCAATAGTTCTAAAACGCTCGGTAAATTCACTTAAAGAACTTGAAAAACTTGATATATCGGTCGTTTATTAATTTACTTTTCCGTTGTGACAGCTTCTAAAATCAGTTGGCATTTTTAGCGTATAGTATTCAGAAAATCGGACTTTTCGGCTGTCTTAAAGAGCAAAATGCGAGTCCTTAAAGGTAAAGTGAACAAAATTAGCGAAAAATCGCGGCATTTGGCGCGTGGGTATCAGATAGTCATGATTTAGATGTAAAACTCCCAATAACTTCTCCGATAATCCTGAAGTCGCGCCGACCAAAGTTGAGCGCGGGGCTTTTTTATTTGTTATCTAATTTTTTCAATTCTTGAAGAGCTTTTTGATTATTGTTAACAAGGGTTTGATATTGTTCTTTAGCTATTCGGTTTAGTTCTTTTAGTCGAGTTGGGCTATCAATCCCAGATTTTATCATTTCAGAATTGAGTAATTGGATGTTATTGATAACCAGTAGTTCTTCAATACTAGCGTTATCTCTTAGATTCCCTTCTTTATTTGGAAATTGTTTTTGAAATTGCTTGGCAGTCATCCCGAAGACAGCGACATTCACAAGGTCTGCTTCATTGGCATAAGCGTAACGTTGTTGGGCTGGTGTGATGGTTGGAACAATGTGTTCTTTAACAGCATCAGTTTGAAAACCGTAATTGAGTTTAGATAGGTAGCGATTGGCTCTCCACTCAATTTGATTCTTATAAGCTTCCTCTTGCTTTAGTCTTTGGTAGTCTTGTATGATGTAGAGTTTGAACTCTGGGGAAATCCAAGAAGCAAACTCAAAAGCAATATCGGAATGAGCATAAGTGCCCCCACCACGTCCTGAACGTGAGGTGATACCGACAGCATTCATTCGTTCAATCCATTGTTTTGGAGTAATAATTAGTCGACCAGGCTCACTTCTAAACGATTGGAATTCCAATCGTTTAAAATTGGGATTATTTAGTACCTCCCACGCTGCCAAAAAGTCAATCGTAGCGTAAGAACTAAGCCAGTTAGTGACTACCATTCTAGGGTCTTCACTATTTTTATATCTTGCTATATCAGTTAAGCTGACATAGTCAGTATTATTTGCTAATAGTGTAATTTCACTCCCGTTTGCCGTAATTTTTACCATATCTTACATTCCTTTCTAACAGTAGCTTTTTTGACTAAAGCTATGGTTGGGGCATGTTGCGCCTAATAATCAGTTTAAAAATCCATCTGGAGCATGATCAGTCTTTTAATCGACTAATCATAAGTGAGTAGTCTTTCTTAGCAAACTCAAAAACTTGTTTAGAAATTTTTTGCTTAAATTTGTCTAGAATTTCTTTTTTGAAAAAGCTGTTATATCTTGGTTGTTCAATTTTTTCTAATCCTTCAAAAACTATTTTTTCTAAATGATTATGAACAATCACAAAGTCTATTTCTAATAGTGTGCTGTATTTAATTTGTACTTTGTCTATATCTTCTTCAGTCTCAAAGTCATTAAAAACTATTTCTAAATTTGTGAAAGAAGATAAAGTGAGCCCTTCGTTTTTAGGATCTTCATTTTTTATAGAATAGGTTGGTATAGCATTGATTTTATAAAACGAATCTGAAGAGATTTCAAATACTTTTTTATTCATCAATAACCTATCCAGTGCAAAACTTATATAATTAGAAATATCAACATAAGGTAGTTTGAAATCAGAAAAGTATCCATACCTACTTATGATATCGTCATTAACTTGTTTGGATAATTCGTGAAGGTCTATATCATCGAAATTATACAGCCAAGCTGCATTTCTTAATTCATCGAAAATTCTATCTTCATAGTTACCATATAGAAGTTCAACCACTTCTTTGTTGCCTAAATCAGCAATCTTTTTTAAATTTTCTTTATTAGGCAAGTTACGCCCTTTTTCCCAATTATTAACTGTCCCCTTTGATGTGTTAAACCTTGATCCGAATTGTTCCATTGATTCGCCCAACGAAAGTCGTATCTTCTTAACTCTTTCGCCGACTTGAGCATTATGGGTTTTCATAAGGAAACCTCCTTTTTAGTATATAATAACGCATTTTTTTTTAAAAGTAAATAAAAGTATTGACAAAATGAAAACAAGCAGTTATACTCGAATGGTATTCAAAAGTAAAGGAGGTGTGGATTTGAAAAAAAATAAAGTTAGAGGTTATAGAAATATGCTTGGGTTTACTCAGGAAGAATTAGGTAACAAGCTAGGAATTACCAAACAAAGCTATCACAATAAAGAAGTTGGAAAAAATTCTTTTAAAGATAGTGAGAAGTTGGTGTTTAAAGAACTATTACTACCTTTATTTCCTGATATAACTTTAGAAGATATATTTTTTTGATAAAAAGTATTCAAAAGTAAAGTTTTGAATTTGAGAAAGGCAGGCAAATAAAAAATGGCTAGAACACCATTTACACAAGAATTATTACATCAGATATTTGACGATACAGGAACAATGAGCCTAGAGCTGATTGCTGAACGGCTTCCCGATTGGTCTGAAAAAGACATCAAGCTTAGGCTGGCAGCTTGGCGGTATCGAAATAACATTGATTACACCATGGCAAACGGTGAAATTGATACCTTTGAAATTATCAATAACAGAAAAGCCATATCCGAAGAAGTTTCCGCAGGAAGGCAACTTAAGCTTGAAGAGTATTTCAAGCAAGTACAGGCAACGGCTGAAATTATTAATAAACCGACTGCTAGCGACACCAATCGTTTAAAGGCCATTCAATTACAACAAGTGGCTATGGATGAAATTCCTGATCAGTATTTTAAAGAACTAACGGAACTCTATGGATAAAGGAGAAAATACTATGAAAGCAACAACTTACAAAGAGTTAAAGAAATGGATTGATGAAGGTGTTGATTTTGCTGAACTAGCACAGGGTTACGCTGATAAAGTACCTAGTGTGGATCGTGAACAATTTGAAGCAGTCACACAGGAAATTTTCAACGTATTGGAAGGCGTATCGCTTATGCTTGATGACAAAGTGCTAATCTATGATCGCAAAGCAGAGCAAAAGCGTTTGAATGACATTGAACAAGGTAATTATTAATCAATAACCCAGAACAACAAAAAAGGCTTTGACAGCGACCAAACTTCCAAGCCTTTAACTAGTATAACTAAACTCAATTAATAAAGCAGGCAAGCTATTATTAAAGGGGTTTTATGTCTTAAATTATAGCACATTGAAGCTATTTTGACCATACGTAGGGCGCTACCCCTTAAAACTAGCATGAATCTAGTATAAGAAACAAGCAATCAATAAGAATACTACACAAAAAATAAGAATTAGTAAGGAGAATAAAATGACATCAGTTAGAACCGCACAATTACTTAACAATGGTTTAAGATTGGTTGGTCAAGACCTAAAAGACGTCTTATCAGCTCTAGCCAATAGCATCAATCCAAGTATTGAAAAACAGATTTTATACATCATGATAGATAGAGCTAATACTGGCGAATGGTTGGCAAATGTAGGCAAAAAATGAGGTAAGACATAATGGAATATAGAGTAGAAACACATCCTTTTTCAAAAGATAGATACACTCCCGAACAGCGAGAAATGTTCAAAAAACGCCAACTCAGCAAAGATAAAGCTGAAGCCTATTTCGCTCGACTATATAACCAACATATCGCATGGGTGATTATTGCTAACGTTATGGCAGAATACATCAATAAATTCAGAAAAAGTGCCACCAGCTTTGAAGAAGCATGGGAAGCTTTAGACTATCAACAAACCACAGAGATTGTCTTTAGAGCCGTTAACGGTTTACCTTGTTCAGAGAAAGACACTGGGGAACTTGAAAATTATTTAAGTGAGGTATCGGCATGATGCAAGAACTTAATCTCACCCCAATACAGACACTTATTTTATTCATTGTTTTAGGCCTCTTAGGGCTTCTTCTTAGCCGTTCTAAGCCATTAATAGAGATTGACTTACCAGAAGATACCCAATTACCTAAACCACGTCAGAACGCAAATTATGGGGCTTATATTCAATCACAGAACCATTATTACAATTAGGGAGGAACTGAATGACACTACCAGAAAATTATAGACGTGTCCTTAATCTGATTAAGGTGGGGGCAGACAACCCCATTACAGGAGCAGAGATTGGCTTAATACTGAAACTTGAAGAACGCTCCGTCCAAAGTATCATCAGTAGCTTAATCACGCGCTATAACGTCCCTATTATCGGCATTAGGCACGGATTCAATCGTGGTTACTTTATTCCAGCTAACAAAGAAGAATTGCTAGACGGTGCTAAAGCCTTTTATAACCAAGTACAAAAGGAACAGGAACGCCTAAGTGTGTTATTGAATGCCGATTTAACCAGTTATAAGGAATTACTCAAAGGAGGTTAGGCATGAGCTTATTTAGTCAAGATTATGAAGCAAAACTCTTAGAACAAAACCTGACCGCGTTTAATCGCTTTTTGGAAGCCTACCAGAAACCTAAACCAAGAGTTTTAGGGTTGATCACGGCTGAACAAGTCAAAGAGGAATTAAGTATCAAAGGCAAAACTCTAAAACGGTGGGAAAAAGCTGGTTTAAGACGATACCAACCACCACTAGAAGACACCAGGAAACATTATTACAAGGTCAGTGATATTCTTATCTTTTTGGGGGTGGAAAATGGCAGGTAGTTTCAGACAACACCATCCAGCTTTTGACAACATGTTACTAGCTGATGACCGCATTTATAAAAACAGACGCCCAACCATTGAGCAAAACAAGGAACAGCAACATTTGAAAAAGCTGAAGAAAAAACGTAGAAAGGGGCAATGATATGGCTATTTATGAAGCGAGAGGCTTTAGCTCTTATTTGTACCCCTACAAAGGACCTTTAGAACCATTTGACTATATTGCTCAGTTTAAACCTTTGAAACCGCCTGAGGATATTGATATTGAAGAATACAAGCGAACACAAGCTCCCTACTGCCTAAGCGGCAAGGTCACAGCAGAGAAAAACGGGAGCTATAAGCGCAATAATGCTAGTTTAGTCTATCGTGATTTGATTTTTCTTGACTATGACGAGATAGAAACAGGCGTCAACCTACCTAAAATCGTTTCTCAGACACTTTGGGAGTATAGTTATATTATTTATCCAACGATTAAACACACCCCCGAGAAGCCCCGCTATCGCCTTGTCGTGAAGCCTAGTGACGTGATGACTGAAGCTGCTTATAAACAAGTGGTCAAGGAGATAGCCGATAAGATTGGACTACCGTTTGATTTAGGCAGTCTTACCTGGTCGCAATTACAAGGCTTACCCGTTACAACAGGCGCCCCAGAAGACTATCAGCGCTCTGTAAACCGTGGTCTTGATTATCCTGTCCCTAAAAACGGTAGCACACCAAACAGACAGGTTGTTACTACTTACACGCCACGCCCTAGAAGTCAGCGTTCTATTACCATGAGGGTCATAGATACCCTGTTTAATGGCTTTGGAGATGAAGGTGGGCGTAACGTGGCCTTAACTAGATTTGTTGGCTTGCTATTTAATAAATGGGTTGATTGTGATTTAGAGACGGCTTATGAGCTGGTACAAATAGCCAACAGCGTGACAACCAAGCCACTACCTATTGATGAGATAGATAGGACGTTTACCAGCATTGCCAAAGCAGAATACAGAAAGAGAGGGTAGAACCATAGAGCAAGAAGATTTGAAAAACTTAGAAAATGAAATCACTGAAGCGCGTGAGAATGGAGATAAATATTTCAGCACTTTCAAAGGTGTTAGGGGTCAGCTTATCAAGGAATGTCAAGAGATGAAAGATGAAGCTTTCAAGATTGCCTATGATGGCGTTATGGCTGATAGCAAGCACCTTGAGAACGTAAAAGCGGGTAGATTGACCGAGGTACAACATGAAGAATTAGCTAAAGAAAAAGGACAAGAAGCCAGTGAAAAGGCTTTACCTAAAACACCTTTGGGCGTGGCTATTATGCTTAAACACTATCTCCGCTTTATTCGAGTTAAACCTGAAGCTCAAGGACAAAAAGCCCCACTTTACTTTTTTCATCCTGATCACGGGGTTTGGCTAGAAGATAATGAGTTTTTACAAGATCTTATTTCAGTTATTTTCCCAAACGCAACTGAAAAACAAGCTTTTGATACACTTTACAAAATTGCTAGGCAAAGTCAACTGAAGGAGATTCAAAGAGAATATACAGTTATCGGAAATCGGCTCTACAATTATAAAACTGGTCGATTTGAAGAATTAACTCCAGATATAACCGTCACGCGCAAAATTAAGACAAGTTACAACAAGAAAGCCAAAGAACCGACAATAAAGGGATGGAAACCCACTACTTGGCTCTTAGAGTTGTTTGACGGTGACACCGAACTTTATAACCTTGCTATTCAGATTATTAAAGCTAGTATCACAGGGCAATCATTGCAGAAAATCTTCTGGTTATTTGGTGAAGGTGGAACAGGAAAAGGGACTTTTCAGCAATTACTCATTAATTTAGTGGGTATGGATAACGTAGCAAGCCTTAAAATAACAGAGCTAGCAAAAAGCCGCTTTACTACATCTATACTTTTAGGAAAATCCATTGTAATTGGTGATGATATTCAAAAAGACGCGGTTATCAAAGATACGTCTGATATATTTAGTTTAGCCACGGGTGACATTATGACGATTGAGGACAAGGGGAAACGCCCGTATAGTATCCGTTTAAACATGACTGTGGTACAATCTTCCAACGGTTTACCACGAATGAACGGTGATAAGTCCGCCATTGATAGACGCTTTAGAATCTTACCTTTTACCAAAGTATTTAAAGGAAAGCCCAACAAAGCTATCAGAAATGATTATATTAATCGCAAAGAAGTTCTTGAGTACTTACTTAAGCTAGCGATTGAAACCCCAATCACTGACATTAATCCAAAAACATCTATTGAGATACTAGAAGAACACCATAAAGAGATGAACCCAGTTATTGACTTCGTTTCTAAGTTCTTCACGGATGAGCTCACCAGCGAATTTATTCCTAATAGCTTTGTCTATCATGTTTGGAAAGGCTTTTTAGAATACTATGACATCAAACAAATAAAATCAGAAAGAGGGTTACATAAAGAAATCAAAAGCAATCTACCTGAAGGGTTTGAAGCAGGCCAGAAGGTCATACCAGTAGGTCGACAGCTCCATACAGGTTTTTATCCTAAAGAAGATCTACCCCCGTTTGCTAGCGCATCTTACGCTAACGGTAGAGCATCACCCGAAAAACAGAAAAAGCCAAAGAATGAACGTGGGTACTATAATCATTGGCCAGCACACAAAAATCAAAAGAAAACTTAGCCATTTTATACGTTTTAGCATTTAAAAAATTAAACGTATAAAGAAATAGCCCAGTCATATCAAGGGGTTTATACGTTTATCACGTTTAACACGTTATTTTAAAATTTTCCGGTATAGAGTATTAATAAAATAGCCCCTTATAAATCCTTATATATACTTTTTTAATTTAACGTATAAAATGTATAAAACGTATAAAAAGAGACCTAAACCCTTGATACGACTGACTTTAAATTTTATACGTTTGAAAAACCAAACGTATAAAACGTATAAAATTCGGAGGTTATATAATGAAAATCAAACTATTTTATCAAAAACACAATGAATCACTAGATGATTTTGAATATCGGGTCAATCAATTTACCTTATCGGTATCTGTGATAGACATCAAATTTTCAGAAGCAACTTATGGCAATTATGAAGATATGAGTACCACAACTTCTTTATTGGTCTTGTACAGGTAACTGGTATGAAACTAAAATTACACACACGAGGTGGTAACACCATCACCATTCAAGGTGACCGCACCCTTTATAATGAGTTGGTCAAATATCTTTTATCTGGCAAACAACCAAACTGGGTAGCATCTCCTTCTGCCATCATCAATTTATCAGACATTATAGCAATCACAAAGGAGAAATAATATGAGAACATTTTCAGACACACCAAAAACATTCACCTTCCACTACACGTTTAAAGACTTTGACACCGCACAAGTGGCTTGTCATGCTATTT
Organism: Streptococcus canis; assembly: GCF_900636575.1. Lineage (NCBI taxonomy): Bacteria > Bacillati > Bacillota > Bacilli > Lactobacillales > Streptococcaceae > Streptococcus > Streptococcus canis. Next base: position 651,672 of record NZ_LR134293.1, on the reverse strand, counting down.
TAGGCTATATGACTGGAACCTATGAGCAACCAGTGATTGACGCAACTTATCACAATGATGACCAAGGTGGTTATGCTAATCAGTTAGTCTTAGAATATGCCGAAGACAGAAAGTTAAGCAAGGTCTTCAAGCGTATCTGTGACAGCTTCAAGGACTATTACAACCAACCTGAGGATATGACGGATGGAGAACTTGATGACATGGCTCAAGAAAACGAATTAATCAAGGAAGTTGAAGAACTTGATGATCAGCGCGTGGTTTCTTTATCTAAAAGTACCCAAGAGAAAGTTAACGATCGAGACACATTTATGACTTTCATTTCAGACCACAACCAACTGGCTGAACACCTCTCTATGAATTATAAAGAGATGACGCCAGAAGACTTAGGGGCCATCCTTGAGTCTATCAGTCAAGCCTTTAACCAGTTGTATGATATGGTTGTTGAAGGTCAGTTACTCGTTAAATAAACAATCAGAGGGTTTTCCCTCTTTTTGTCGTTTTATCAATAGTTTTGGGTTGTGTGAGTGTTAAGGAGAAAGAATGTTAGAACTAGCTATTGAGAGTATCATTAAACCAATGAAGACACAGGAGAAGACTAGAGTTACAGGAACAATAAATGGCCAAGCTATCCGTATAGACCTAGATGGGCTAATCGTTCATTATGAGGGGCAAGAGCTCTTACTTGAAACGATACCAGGAACTTATGGTGGTAAACGTTACTTCTTCTTGTGTCCTGACTGTGAGAGACGTTGCCGGAAGTTATTTAAGGCTTCTCATGATTTTGCTTGTGGTTCTTGTCAGAAGGTTCATCAAGCCACACTCAATCGAAGCAAGACAGATTGTCAATACTATTGGCGATTAGCCTTTAAAGAGTGTTTGAAAGTAGATCCAAAAGCCAAACACAAACATGGTTATTATAGTCATGATGACTTTCCTAAGCGTCCAAAATACATGAGAATAGCTAAATACTTGTATCATTGGAAGAGATTCCATTACTATATGGATAAGGGAGACAGGCACTGGCTATAATATTCGGAAACTCCCCCCTTCATTTTTGAACGGGGCTACATCGTTCGGAAAACAAAGAACGCGCCCTTTTCCGTGCAAAAAATTCCCTTTTTGACATTTTTGACGAAGATTAAAAAGCTTGATAGGAAAGGATTTGACCTTTCAATTTAGCTAGGAAACCTACCACAAAGAAGACCCCCCTCAGACTAAAAAAAGCATGGTTTTAACGCTTCTGTCTGCTAAGTTGACGAATTTATATTACCAACTCTAAAAAGCGCTTAGAAACGATTTTAGAGCGCAAAAAAAGACTGAGCTATTAGCTCAATCTTGAGGGCTAGAGAGTAAAATTAATAAAAGTAAGAAGTCACCAAATACCATACATTTCTTAATGTTGACCAGATATAGTGATTATCATCCCACCCATTACGGTATCCTAATACATAGGCATCGTTGTATCCATTTTTATACCAGCTTTCATCATAAAAAGATGGTATATCTTGTGGCTCAGGAATATCTGAAGATGGGGTTTCTGGTGCGCCGGGCTTCTGACCGTCTTGATAGCCAGCATCATAGCCATCGTCTCGCCCTTTAAAATACGGATCTTGAGTGCTACCTAAAATACGCTCTTCACCATTTTCCGCAACCTCAATTACTTCGACTACACCATTATTACCAGTCTGAGTGACTAAACGCATAGCCTGATCCCCTGACTCACTCATTTCTTCCGCACTAACAGGCTTAGCCATTAACAAACTTGCGCCTAACATAGCAACAGATAGGTAACCAATACCTAAAAGTGATTTCTTTTTTGTTGTCATAATTATATATACCTCTTATTTTATTTTTCTGTCTCGATAGTTTACACCACTTCTACGAAGTTTTTAATTATAACCATCTATATCTATAATTTAAAGTTCATAAAAACACCATTATTTAAATTTATGACTCCACAAAAAGACGTCCATGCGAACGCCTCCTTGGTTAAATTTAAGCTTAACTAAATTATATCAAAAAGGAGCTAACCATGGGCGCTAAAGAACAACTTAAAGAATTGAAACCACTTTTCGCTTTAATAACCTTATTTGAGGAGCAACGAGATAAAGACATCAGGCTGATGAATAATTTCCACAACCCTGAAGCAATAAGACATATCGAAGATGGTACGGCTAGACAGCTCTTATATTTAGCTAAAGAACGCGACAAGAGACTGGCTATGATTGCCATATTGCAAGATGAGAGACAGATTGCTGTTATCAAAGCTAGATATGTGGATGGCTTATCATGGGATGAGATACCCGATAAACTAGGTTACTCAAGAAACACTGTGTTCAAACTACATAGAGAAGCTTTAGAGGTATTAGATGAACAAGAAAAATGCGGTTCGTAAGCTGAGAGAGTTCCATAGATGGCAACGTATTGCTAATAGCCTTGATTTAAGCTATAACGAGCGTTACCAGTTTGATATAGAATATCATCCCACGCGCAGAGAACACCTTGAAATAAGCCGAGAATGCGCCCTAGAGGAACTGGGCGCTATCAAGCACGCCATTAACCGACTGTCTAAAGTAGAATACAGAAAAATACTGATTGAGTGTTACTTGGTTAGTAAGAACGTATCCAATCAGGAACTTATGAAGAAACTGAATCACTCTGAAAGCTGGTACTATGAGACCAAGAAAAGAGCTTTACTTGAATTTGTGGAACTTTACAGAGAGAGTGTACTGACAAATGCAGTCTAAACTAGAAAAATGCACACCTAAATACAGCTCACAAATTTAAATTTATTTTTATTTTTGGTTTTGGTTTATTTTTTTTAGCGTTAAAAATAAAAATCTCGTAAAGATTCATTTTTTAATAAAAAATAAGAATACCCGTATAAATGCATTTTAGCCTGTTTTCTTCATTTTCTGGAACATAGAATAATATTCTGTTTCAACAGATACCATGTAGAAGTTCAGGAAAAGAATTTTTTTAAAATAAATAGCCTCGCTTAAGATTAGTTTTTCATAGTAAAATAATTAAGCTTAAAAAATAATAAACTAAGGAAAAAACATGAAAATATCTAATTGTAAGTATAAACTACGGAAATTATCTGTCGGTCTTGTTTCCGTTGGAACAATGTTCACCACCACAACTGTTATGGCAAATGAGACTCCTCAACCAACTACTACTGAATTTACTGCTTTGCCTGTAGCGGTAGAGTCATCTAGTACAGAAGAAGTACCAACTACAACAGATGACCAAATTACTTCCATTGATACCATTGCTAAGGTTGAAAGTGAAGGAGCTGAGGAAAAGCAAACCTCCGAAACAACAACTGAAAGCCATGAAGAAAGTTCAGCTCCACAGCCGAAATCACGGAGTAAGCGTTCGACAGCTTCGGCATCTGCAGAACCACAGCTTATGGAAGTGGAAACTATTATCGTTAACAATTTAAAAACTGAAATCGACATCAAAGATGAGAAGGATGACTCTAAAAAGCTTATTAAGAACCGCGATGGGGAACAACGTGAAATTGTAGACATTTCTAGGGAAGTTAAAGTTGATGAAAGCAAAAACGAATTAGAAGTCACTCTAACTGTCACACCGAAAGAAATTGATAAAGGCGCAGAAGTTATTGTGCTTCTAGATACTTCTAAAAAGATGACTGATGAAGACTTCAATACTGCCAAAGAAAATATCAAAAAATTAGTGACTACATTGACTTCTAGGAGCACCGATAATACTCCAAACTATAATAGTCGTAACTCTGTTCGCTTGATTAGTTTTTACCGTAAAGTAAATGATCCGATTTCATTAACTACTGAGAATGTGGATACAGAACTAGATAAAATCTTACAAGACGCAAAAAATGATTGGGATTGGGGAGTAGATTTACAAGGAGCGATTCATAAAGCTAGAGAAATTTTCAACAATGAAAAGAAATCTGGTAAACGTCAACATATTGTTCTCTTCTCACAAGGAGAAGCCACTTTTAGCTATGACGTTTTAGATAAGACAAAAGTATCTAAGAAGGAAGTAACGGAGCCTGTGGCTAATAGCAATCCGCTCCTACCTTGGCCCTTTTATCTTGATACAACAACCCAAAAACATAATGTTGTGGAAGATGCGCAACAGCTTATAAACCTTTTAGATAAGATAGGTATAACTCAATTTAATGATGCACTAAAAGGTTTCGCTTCAAATGGTAATACTTTATTAAATTTGGGTAGCAGTCTAATTGGAATCAAGAACCCTTTAGATTATATTACCATGGCAGATTTAGATACTAGTAACTTAAAGCAAACTGACTTTGACTATTCTAATAAAGTTGGTGAGGGATATAATTTCCGAAGTTATTCTGACAGAACGGTTGATTCTGTCGGAATGAAGACTATTATAGCTGCTAAAATAAAGGAAAATCTTGAGAAGTTACAACCGAAAAATGCAAATAAATGGTTGGACTATTTGGGATTGAACACTGCAAGGAAAACAATACAAGATTGGATGATTGATAAAGCATTAGATAACTTATTTTATCGTCGTCAATATCAATTTTATAACCACAATCTTTCAGCACAAGCTGAAGCCAAAATGGCAAGAGATGAAGGTATTGTTTTCTATTCATTTGATGTTACTGATCCTACCAAATTTCCAAAAGCAGCTGATTTTAACTCCAATTATCCAACATATTCCAAATATTTAACGGAAAAAGAAGAAAGGGCAAAAAAACAAGTTAAGGAACGCAATGAAAAATTTGACAAATATTTAAAAGATATGTCAGATGGAAAAGATTTCCTAAAAAATATTGATGACAAAGATAAATTTAAAGATGTCCTGGAGGAAGTGACCATCACCGAAAAATTTGAAGACAAAGTCACCGTTGTAGACCAGTGGAAAAACTCTTCACCTTATAAAGATAGCAACGGAGATAAGCAATCAGTTAAGCATACTTCTTCTTCTTGGTTATTCGGTACTACTAAAGAAAGCCTCGAATGGAAAATCTCTAAAAAGCAATTGAAAGATGCGTTTGAAAAAGGGCAAACCTTAACGTTAACATACCGACTTAAGGTTAAAAATGACCAGTTTAAAACCGCTCTTGAGAAGAAAAATAAAAACAAGAAACTTACAGTACCAGCAGAACAGCCTAAATTTGAATTGGTAACAGAAAAAATCATTTCAAATACTATTTCTTACAAAATTAATAGTAAATCAGCAAATGGTCAGAAACTTGATGATGTCAAGTTAACATACACCAAAGAAATGGTTCCTGTACCAGAGATTGAGGGAGAAGTGATTGAGCCCCTAGCACCTCAGCTACCAGAATTACCTCCTATTACTGATCACGGTCCTAACTTGAACTTTGAGGAAGAAACCATACATCAGTTACCGATTGAACATGGACAATATGACGATAACACTCAAACCACACTTACCGAAGATACCAAACCAGAATCTGATACAATTTCAATCGGTGGGCAAAGTGAGCCGATTGAAATAACAGAAGATACGCTTTCTAATCAGTCTGGTCACTCTAATGATGATACTATTATTGAGGATACGAAACAACCTGAAGTTATTATGGGTGGACAAGCCAATATTGTTGATATGGTAGAAGAAACTCAATCTGGTATGTCTGGCTTTAATGAAGCTACTGTTATTGAAGAAGACACACGTCCTAAACTTCAATTCCACTTTGATAATGAAGAACCTAGCCCTGCAATTAATAAAGCTATCTCTCAAACTCCTATTGCTAGAGTAGATAATAACTTACCTCAAACTGGAGATAAAGATAAGTCAGAAGCATTCTTTAGCATAGCAGCGTTAACTGTTATTGGAGCGGCAGGACTTCTCAGTAAAAAAAATCGTAAGAATCAGATTGATTAATCACTAAATGTCATAAAACAGCATAAACAAGGTCATGTATAAAGTGATTCTTGTTTTATGTTGTGTAGGAAACTAAAAATATTATGAATTACTTAAAGGAGAATATAGTGAAAAAAAAATTAGTTTTAGCTACTGCATTGCTCACTGTAGGTGTAGCCACGAATGTGAAGGCGGAAGAAATGAATAGTTCATCAGAATCGGAAACAAGCCAAGTGAGTCAAGTAGAGACAGAAGAGACTCTAAAATGGGAGCGAGATCCACGTCAACAAAAAGTTATCGATGATAATGGAAATGAAGTGCTTGTCAGTATGGATAGTCAAGAAAACAAAATAACAATCGCATTACCGACAGGTTGGGCTTTCTGGCTAGAAAAAGATAATATAAATTACAACCCACTATCCATAAACGATAAAAAACAAGAAGAATATTTGAAAGCTAACGAAATTGATTCCAACAATAAAACAAATGGCGAGTATCGTATTCCTAAAGCTAAAAATACAAGCCCTAAAATAATAACATATAAAAATGAAGAAAAAGATACGCAGCAATTAAGTGCTGTGTATAATGATAATCAAGGTACATCGCCACTACTAGTAAAAATTACTGTAGCCCCCCCCACTTTCCCTAGTACATTAGCAGTAAGGTTCAAATCAGACGATGGTTTTTTAGCTGGTAGTACTTTTTTTAGAGACTCACAGACTATTGAAGAAAAAAAGAAAAAAGCTGAAATTCAAAAACAAATTGAAGAAGAAAGAGAACCGGAAGCTCAGGATGCACTAATTGAAACTACCGTTTCAGAATCAAGGGGTCTATTAAGTAAGGGTAGCGCTGATTCTCGAAATCAAAAGGGAACGGAGCAACAATCTACTGCTGATAATCAGAATGAAAGAAACAACTCTAAACAAGCAGAGATTCCAAATTCTAATCAGGAGACAGGAACTTCGTCTACAGACTGGAAAACACGTTTCAGTAGAGCTTGGTCTACCTTCACAAAATATATTAACCCTGTTAATTGGTTTAACTGGTGGAAATAGTCCCCTTTAACTCAATCTCTCCAAACCTAATAAAAAAGCACCTAATATGGTGCTAGTTCTTGCCTGCTGAACTCATTGTGTAAAGGACCTGTAAAGGTCTTTTTTTGTTCACCTTTTTATGGACTTTTGAGGGAAGTCTAAGGAAAATTAAAACCTATATTTTTTCAAAAAAACAGTCATATCAATACTTAAGGACTGTCAACACCTTGTAAAAACTGCCAAACTAAGTCCAACAAGGTTTGTCACAATGTCCTCGCATTCTTATGGACTGTTATAACAGACTTAATAAATGACCGAAATCCTCGGACCGTTTTTGACAAAACAAAAAGATACCTTCAATATCGAAAGCATCTTTGTCATTTTCAACTGAAAAACTATAATAACTTTTTCAATTCATAAAGGGCAGTCATGGCCTCTAAAGGAGTGACATTCAGAACATCAATGGCTTCTAAGGCTTGAATAACTTTCTGAGCTTTATCATCAGCAGCAAAAAGTGATAATTGCTCGTCTTTAACAGGACTTGCTTGCTCAGCTTTTGAAGGGACTGATATTATTTCAGCAGACTGTGACTGTGCTTCTAAGCGGGTAAGAACGTCATCGGCTCTACTTAATAGAGCTTCAGGAAGTCCTGCTATTTTAGCCACATGAATACCGTATGATTTGTCTGCCGGCCCTTCCGCAATCTTGTGAAGGAAGGTTACATCTCCATCTTTTTCAAGCGTTGCTACATGAACGTTGACCAACTGTGTCAATTTGCTTGACAACTCTGTCAACTCATGATAGTGCGTTGCAAACATGGTTTTAGCACCAACCCTATCGTGGATATATTCGATAATGGCCTGAGCTAGAGCCATACCATCATAGGTTGCCGTTCCTCGTCCTAATTCATCAAATAAAATGAGCGAATTGGCACTGGCACGTTTGATCGCTTGGTTTGCTTCCATCATCTCCACCATAAAGGTTGATTGTCCAGAAATCAAGTCATCAGCAGCTCCAATACGTGTGAAAATAGCATCAAATAAAGGTAAATCGACATGGTCAGCAGCCACAAACGAGCCCATCTGTGCCATGATAACCGTTAAGGCAAGCTGCCGCATATAAGTAGACTTACCACTCATATTTGGTCCCGTAATCAATTGGATACTTGTTTTTTGATCAAAGGAAATACTATTTGGAATGTATTCTTGCACTCCCATAACTTTTTCAACAACAGCATGACGCCCATCTTGAATCTTAATCACATGGTCATCATTGAAACTAGGCCGACTGTAATGGTTCGTCTCAGCAACAACTGCTAAACTTTGCAAGACATCAACCGTTGCCAAGGTTTTGGCAAGCTTCTGCAAGCGATTAATATAGGTTTCCACTTGAGTTCGAATACGCATAAAAATATCGTATTCTAAACTAGCTGATTCTTCCCTAGCCTCTAGCATCTGACCTTCAATTTTAGCTAATTCTGCCGTTCCATAACGTTCTGAATTTTTTAAGGTGGCCTTTCTGAAAAAGTGATCAGGCACTAAGCCAAGATTTGAATTCGTAACGTGGAAATAATAACCATCTTTTTTATTGTAATCAATTTTTAGGTTATTAATGCCACTTGCTTGACGTTCCTTAGCCTCAATATCTGCAATCCAGCCTGTTCCTTCTCGCATCACTTTACGGTAATGATCCAAGCGTTCATCAAAACCAGTTCGGATAATACTTCCTTCACTAATAGTCGCTGGTGCGTCAGGATCAATAGCTGTTCGTATCAGGTATTCCAACTCAGGCAGTGTGTCAAGCTGCTTGACAAGCTTATCAATATGAGCACTATTGAAAGCTTCTAAAATAGCTTTAATGGCTGGCACTTGAGCCAATGTGTGTCCCAATTGAAGCAAATCCTTAGGATTTGCTTTGCCAAATGAAACGCGACTAGACAAACGTTCAATATCGTAAACACCTTTTAGACTGTTGCTTAAATCTGTGCGCTCAATAAAAGCGTCTAAGAAAACTTGAATAATCTCTTGGCGTTCTAAGATAGCTTCTTTAGAAACCAAAGGTCTGTCAATCCATGACCGTAAAAGACGCATTCCCATAGCTGTCTTGGTCTCATCTAAAAGCCAGTAGAGACTGCCATGTTTCTTATTTGTTCTGGCATTTTCAACCAAATCCAAACTTGACTTGGTAGCATAAGACATTTGTAAGTAATCTTTGATTTCATAATGAACCAATGCTTGCAAATGGCTAAGTTCTCGCATTTGAGTTTTATGAACGTATTGCAAGAGTTTCCCTGCCGCTGACAGCTCCACTGCTGTCAACTGATTGTCAATCAGAGTACTATCTTCATAAATCGTATCCTCATAGGAAAGTAGCAGATTCATCTGCTTCACCAGAATAGCTTGCTCTACCTCTGACAAATCAAATCCTAACAATACTTCCTTTGCTTTGAGATTCTGAATTTCACTACGAACACTTGTGAAATCTGCCAAATCTGTCACGCAAAATTCACCCGTCGACACATCCATGTAAGCCAATCCATAACGGTAACCATCAAAGTCAACAGCTACCAAAAAGTTGTTGGCACTATCTGGCTTGGTTGAATCGACAACCGTCCCTGGTGTAATTACCTGAACAACTTCACGTTTAACAACCCCAACAGCTTGTTTGGGATCTTCCATTTGTTCTGCAATAGCCACCTTGTAGCCCAATTCAATTAACACATCAATGTATTGCTGGGCAGAGTGATGGGGCACTCCTGCCATAGGAATTGGATTTTCCGCATTCTTATTGCGACTGGTCAAACCAATCTCTAAAAGTTGCGCTGCCTTGACAGCATCATCGTAAAATAACTCATAAAAGTCACCCATCCTAAAAAGCAAAAAAGCATCTGGATAATCTTTTTTGATGTCCAGATACTGTTGCATTCCAGGAGAAATGTTAGCTTTTGCCATGCGTTAACTCCTTGTTTAACTGATCTTCTATACGTTTGGTGATATATTGAATCAAATCACTCGCGTCCTGCATTTTCTCACGGTAATCTTCAATCACTGGCTGATGATTGAGGTTATCTTCAAGTTCTTTGGCCTTACTTGAAGACACAGCGGCAGCTTGCTCTTTAGCTATCTTTTGGAATAGCTCTGCATCTTGCTGATAACGTTTCATCTGATAGGCCTGCTTCTCAAACTGACCAAACTGAGAGAATTGTTGCTGCGCTTCTTTATAAGCGATAATACTAGGATGGTCATGAATGGCAAGAATCAGCTTCCTCAAAGAATCATGATAGCTTATCATAGGCCTGCAGACAAATCTTTCTCAAAGCGCTTAGCAATCTCTTCATCTCGACAAATCACCAGCAAAGTATCTGCTCCAGCAATAGTGCCTAAAATAGCTTCAATAGCATCATTATCAATCAGATTAGCCAAGACATCAGCCTCTCCGAGATTCGTGTGAAGGACAAGCATGAATCCTGCACGATCAACTTTTAGCACGTAAAAACGCACATCAGGACTAAATGGTGTCACGACAGGCTCAGACAAACTATAATAGAGCTTACCTTGCTTATCCCTTAGCTTTAAAAGACCAATCTCTCTTAAATCCCGCGACAGGGTCGCTTGGGTGACCACAATCCCTTTTTTTTGAAGGGCATTTTTGATTTCTTCTTGTGTGCCAATATGTTCTGCTTGAATGATTTGCTTAATCTGCTGTTGACGCTCCATTTTATTCATGATATATCACCCCAGTTGTATAATTATCCTCTCAAATTATAACAAAAAAAGTGTATTATTTCATCTTCGCCCTGCTATTTTTTTAGCAAATCTAGCTAGAATGTCACTTGAAAACAGTTGAAAAGAAAACTCATTTCTCTTTTGATAATATTTTCAGAAAAATAATGACCTCAGGTAACTGTTCCCCTAAACATTTCAGTATAATTTATCAATCCTCTCCTCGTTTATTTTAAAGAAATATGTTAGAATAAGGTGACAAACAATTTTTAGGAGATGCCGTATGGATACTAAAACTCTAATCGCAAGTGAAATAGCTAAAGTTATTCCTGAGTTAGAACAAGATGCTATTGTTAACTTGCTTGAAACCCCAAAAAATGCCAACATGGGAGACCTTGCCTTTCCAGCTTTTAGCTTAGCAAAAATGCTTCGTAAAGCACCTCAAATGATTGCAGGTGAACTCGCTGAACAGATTGATGCTAGCCAATTTGAAAAAGTAGTAGCTGTCGGACCTTATGTCAACTTTTTCCTTGATAAAGCAAAGATTTCCTCACAAGTCCTTGAACAAGTCATTACATCTGGTTCTGATTATGGCCAACAAGACGAGGGGCGTGGTCGCAACGTTGCCATTGATATGTCTAGCCCTAACATTGCTAAGCCATTTTCGATTGGTCACCTCCGCTCGACAGTTATCGGAGATAGCCTTGCGAATATTTTTTCCAAAATGGGTTATAAACCTGTAAAAATCAATCACCTTGGTGACTGGGGGAAACAATTTGGTATGCTCATTGTTGCCTACAAAAAATGGGGAGATGAAGCAGCTGTCCAAGCACATCCCATTGATGAACTTTTAAAACTTTACGTTCGCATCAATGCAGAAGCTGAAACAGATCCAACCGTTGATGAAGAGGCTCGCGAATGGTTCCGTAAATTGGAAGATGGCGACCAAGAAGCTACTGAATTGTGGCAGTGGTTCCGTGACGAAAGTTTACTTGAGTTTAACCGTCTCTATGATCAGTTAAATGTAACCTTTGATAGCTATAACGGTGAGGCCTTCTACAATGATAAAATGGAGGAAGTTCTTGACTTATTAGAAGCTAAAAACCTGCTTGTAGAGTCCAAAGGCGCTCAAGTCGTTAACCTTGAAAAATACGGCATTGAGCACCCTGCTTTGATTAAAAAATCAGATGGTGCTACTCTTTACATTACCCGTGACCTAGCGGCTGCACTCTATCGTAAACGTACTTATGACTTTGCTAAATCAGTTTATGTTGTTGGTAATGAACAAGCTGCCCACTTCAAACAATTAAAAGCCGTTTTAAAAGAAATGGGCTACGATTGGTCTGATGACATGACACACGTTGCTTTTGGGCTTGTGACAAAAGGCGGCGCTAAATTATCAACACGTAAAGGGAATGTTATCCTTCTTGAGCCTACCGTTGCCGAAGCTATTAATCGTGCTGCTTCTCAAATCGAAGCCAAAAATCCTGACCTTGCCAATAAAGAAGCTGTTTCCCATGCTGTTGGTGTCGGTGCTATCAAGTTCTATGATCTCAAAACAGATCGTATGAATGGTTATGACTTCGACCTCGAAGCAATGGTCTCTTTTGAAGGTGAAACTGGACCTTACGTTCAATACGCTCACGCTCGTATCCAATCCATCTTGCGTAAGGCCAACTTCATTCCATCTGCAACTACCACTTACAGTTTAAATGACGCTGAAAGCTGGGAAATTATCAAACTTATCCAAGACTTCCCACGGATTATCAAACGAACATCAGACAACTTTGAGCCTTCTATTATGGCCAAATTTGCTATTCATCTAGCACAAAGCTTTAATAAATACTATGCCCACGTGCGCATTCTTGACGATAACTCAGAACGTGATAGTCGCTTAGCCCTTTGCTATGCTACTGCTACTATTCTTAAAGAGGCACTTCGCTTGCTCGGTGTTGAAGCCCCAAATAAAATGTAAGCTATTAAACAGCACACCCCTCCACAATAACATGGAGGGGATTTTTGTTAGTTAAAAACGATTAAAAGTTAAATCCTCGGAAACAAAATCTAGTCGTCCCTCTCTAATCTCATAACATTGATGAGTGACAGATGCAACAAAGTGCTCATCATGCGAAACCAGAATAAAAGGATATGGGTACTGTTTTAAACCCACTTCCAAAGCCTCCATAGCAGCGAGATCCAAATAATTAGTTGGTTCATCTAAGATTAATAAGTGGTGATTACTAAGCATGGCAGCAACCAAAGCCAATCGAACCCTTTCACCACCAGAAAGGCTCTCTATTTTACGATGTGCTTTTTGATAAGGAAGTCCCATCATGGCGAGGTAATTAAGAATAAGGGCTCGATCGTGATGTGACTGACCTCGTACAAATTCAAAAGCAGTTTGGTTCGTTTCCAATTGAGTTTGATCCTGTTTATAATAAGTTATCTTCAATTGGTCAGCGTAAAAACCTGATAAGGAATGATTAGCTAAGGCTTGCAAAAAGGTTGACTTTCCCGCCTTATTTCTACCTATTATAGCTACCTTACTATTTGCTCTTAGAGTAAGGGCTGGGTAAGCAAACAAGAGACGACTATCTCGGTATAGACTGCCTTCTTTTAAATGAATAAGCGTATGAGGAATTTTCTTTTCCTGTGGACTATGTTTGAGTTTGGCCCAAGGTCTTTTAGCAACTTGCTTGACAGGTTCAAGCTTAGCCAAACGTTTTTCCATAGCCTTTGCTGACTTAGCAATATATTTAGCTTGAGAATCATAACTGCCGGCAAAGGCATTCACTTTCCAATCTGAGCGAGACACCGTTTTTTTGGGTCTCATCATCTGATTAGCACGCTCTTTTTTCTCCTGAATCTGCTTTTCTAACTTGGCCACCTGACGCTGATGATTAGCCATGGCAGCAACTTGTTTTTGATTTTCTAGCTCCTTAGCCTGCTTATAGTCATCGTAATTTCCTTGGTAAACTTTTATCTTCTGTTTTTCGATAGACCATATTTTCTGAGCTACTTGGTTCATCAAATAACGGTCATGGCTAGCCACTAAGAGGGTTCCTCGATAACGTTTAAGCTGATGAATCAACCACTGCTGATTGACTTTATCCAAATGTGAACTAGGTTCATCTAGCACTAGTAAGGGAGCTTTCTTTTGAAAAACGTCTTTTAAATAAGCCATGACCCTTTCGCCACCAGATTGTTGCTGATCTAACTTCAGTTGGGGGAGGTAGGCTAGATCAGTTTGACAAATGACTTGTCCCCGATAAGCTTGACTCTCTCCCACAAGTGTTCGAAAAAAGCTGGTTTTGCCAGAACCATTTTCTCCGATTAGAAAAACTTTTTCACCTTGCTGAAGCCGTAACTGATCTATGTCTAGTAATTGTTGACCTTCTATTTCTAATTGATAATGATTAAGTTTTAATATCTCCATACTGATAATCCTTTCTATGACAAGAAAGGTTTGAAAAAGTGCACGCAAAAAGCCCTGATTTTCAAACCTCAAAGCAGACACCACCCCCTTGCTATCTTGCTCAAGGATTAGTGTGTGACAATGAGTTAGTTGTTAATCATGGCTCTTTTCAACCTCTTATTTCATTTGTTGTCTTTATTTTAACAACTTAGGCTTTTTCTGTAAAGCCTTTTCAATAGGCTTGTCAAAATTTTTCCGACGAATCTTAAAATCAGAACTAATAACTTCGTCCACGTCTATAATGGAGATAAAGGCATCGGGGTCCAAACCTGCTAAAATACGTTTGACTTCCCGAACTTCAGTTGGGTTTAGGGTCACATACATGATATTATAATCATTACCAGAGTAAGCTCCTTGACCTCTCAAGTAAGTCACTCCACGATTGATTTCTGTTAGGATAGCTTGAGCGGCAGCCTCTGAATGCTTGGTAATAATAATCATTCCACGGATAGTATAACCACCATTTTGAACTACACTAATCATTTGGCTGAAAACAAAGCTCGCTACCAAGGTATAAAGCATGTGTTTTAAATCCACATAAGTCAAAGATGCCGTTAACACAAGGGCATCCACCAAAAGCAAAGTTTGACCTAGCTTAGCTCCAAATTTTTCTTCTGCAATACGACCAATAATATCCGTTCCACCTGTGGTTGCACCATAGCGAAAAACAATGCCACTCCCAATCCCTGAAAAAAGCCCTGCCACCACAGCTACTAACATCATGTCATTTTCTAAACCAAGTTCCATAGGGACTTTTTGCCACATCCAGATAAAAACTGACATCAGAACTGTTCCATAGATGGTTAAGGCTAAGGACCGCTTCCCAAAAATCTTTGCCCCTAAAATGAAAAGCGGAAGATTAAAGAGAAGCGAAGAGTAAGCGGGGTTGATCCCAAAATGCGCATGTAAAATCAAGGTTATCCCTGCCACACCACCTTCAGCCAAGGCATTAGCCATATTAAAATTAACAAAACCAAAGGTATAAATGGCAACACCTAGGGCAATTAAAAATAATTTCAGTAGTTTAGTCAATTTATCGTGATGTGTCATTCATTATCCTCGCTATTCTTCAAAAATGAGTCACCCTAAGGTAACTAACACTCAATTATTTTTTCTTTTTATGGTATTTGCTTTTAGTAGCTATAAATTCTGGGCTATTTACTTCATCAACATCAAAATAAGAAACAAAAGCATTGGGGTCAACTTGGGGTAAAAAAGCTTTTAATTCCCGAATATCTGTCCGTCCTAGGGCAACATAGATAACTTTCTTATCACGTCCAGAGTAGGCTCCCTCCCCATGTAAATAAGTGACTCCTCTACCTAATTCCTCCATGATAAAATGCGCCACAGCCTCAGCCTGATCAGAAATAATAAAGGTTCCCCGCGCTGCATAACCACCTTGTTGTACTAAACGAACGATTTGACCATACATAAAACTGGCAATCAACGCATACATCATTTGGGATAAGGAGATATAGGTCAAGGAGACAATCATGACAAAAATATCAATACCTAAAAGAGCTTGATTCAGCTGTAACCCTAACTTGTCTTCCAATAACTTGGCAATAATATCAGCCCCACCTATGGTACCACCATTGCGAAAAACAAGACCCCCACCAAGTCCTCCAATAATTCCAGCCATCAAAGAAACGACTAAATTGTCATGGTCTAAATCAACCACTAAAGGAATGCGTTGAAATAACCACACAAAAAAGTAAAGTGAGAAAATACCTGTTACCGTATAAACCATGGCTCTTTTCCCGAAAAATTTAGCTCCTAACAAGACCAAGGGCAAATTAATCAAATAACCGGTCAAAGAAGGGTCAATTTCAAAAAGCGCTTTGCCAACTAAGGTCAGACCAGCCAGACCGTTGGCTGCAATTTGATTAGCCATGTAAAAATAAACAAAAGCAAAGGCATAGATCGCTGCGCCCAAAATAATAAAACAAAATTTCTTTAGCTGTAAACGTTGGTCAACTGACATGGCACCTCCTGTATTTTCTTAATCATCTTCAGCAAAGCGACCGATAATTCTGATATTCTCTGCCACCGATACAAAGGCTTGCGGGTCTGTTTTTAACATCAGCCATTTAAATTCTGGGTATTCCTCACGCGTCAAAATAGTGATTAAAACTGCTTTTTGCTCATGCTTGTAAGTCCCTTCTGCGTCGTTGATACTGGTCACGCCACGATGCAACCGTTTATGAATCATGTGAATCACACGCTCTGGGTGACTGGTAATAATGGTCGCTTGCATCTTCTTTTGTTTAGTAAAAATAGCATCAGTGACACGGCTTGATACAAAGATAGAGACCATAGAATAAAGGGCATGCTGCCAGCCAAATAAAATCCCCGCAAAGGCTAAAATGGCACCATTAACCATCAATGATAGACTTCCTACATCTTTACCTGTTCGCTTTCTAAGGGTCAAACTAATAATATCTGTCCCCCCACTAGAGATACGTGATTTGAGACCTGTACCAATCCCCATTCCCATGACCAAACCACCAAAAATAGCATTGATGAGTGGATCAGAGGTCAAGGTCACTTGGGGCATGATTTGAATAAAGAAAGAACTCATGCTAACCGTGATAAAGGTAAAAATGGTAAACTGGTGCCCAATTTTATACCAAGCTAAGACAAGCAAAGGAATATTAATCAAATAAAAAGCAAGGGCGATTGGAAAATCATAACCTAAAAGACGATGGCTAAGAGCTGAAAAAACTTGTGCCAATCCAGTAGCCCCACTAGAATAGACATGCCCAGGCTGGAAGAAAAAGTTGACAGCAATACTAGACAAAATGCCATAAAGCAGAGAAGCGGAAACCTTCTCTGCATATTTTTCTCTTGAAATGCTCCTAAGAGCATGGAGCAGACCAATCTTCTTGGCTCCTCGACTAATGACATATTTAACTTTTTTCTTATAAGTTGTTTTCTTAATCATGACTTTCTATGTGAAGACTGAGTTCTTCTAACTGTTTTTCAGAAACAAGACTAGGTGCTTGCGTCATAGGATCAGAGGCTTTGTTATTTTTTGGAAAGGCAATCACTTCACGAATATTGTCTTTTCCAGCAAGTAACATGACAAAGCGGTCAAGACCGATGGCAAGACCACCATGTGGAGGGAAGCCATAATCCATCGCTTCTAGCAAGAAACCAAATTGGTCGTTAGCTTCATCGGCGGTAAAGCCAAGCGCCTTGAACATACGCTCTTGCATCTCTTTTTGATTGATCCGCAAGCTACCACCACCAAGCTCATAACCATTTAAGACAATATCGTAAGCAATAGCACGTACCTTAGCCAAATCCCCCTCTAATTCATGAGCTGATTCTTGAGTTGGAAGAGTGAACGGGTGATGAGCTGACATGTAACGTCCTTCTTCTTCCGACCACTCAAACATTGGCCAATCAACCACCCAAAGGAAATTAAATTGGGAGTGATCAATCAGATCAAGATCTTTGGCAATACGGTTGCGAAGAGCACCCAAGGTGTTATTAGCCACCTCAAGTGTGTCTGCCACAAATAAAACCAAATCATTCTCAGCAAGACCTAACTGACTTGACAAGTCTTCTTCAACAGTTGTTAAGAATTTAGCAACTGGACCTGCTAATTGCCCATCTGTCATTTTAACCCAAGCAAGTCCCTTGGCACCAAATTGTTTGGCAAATTCAGTCAACTTGTCAATATCTTTACGCGAATAGTGGTCTGCATTCCCCTTAACCACAATAGCCTTGACAACTGGTGCTTCTGAGAAAACCTTGAAGTCAATTCCCTTGACAGTCACTGTCAAGTCTTGTAAAAGCATTTCAAAACGTGTATCTGGTTTATCAGAGCCATAGTTATTCATGGCCACATCGTAGCTCATACGTGGAAAAGGTAGGGTAACATCTATCCCTTTTGTCTCTTTCATCACTTTGGCAATCATGCCTTCAACAATGTCTTGAATCTCTTGTTCAGAAAGGAATGACGTTTCCAAGTCAACTTGTGTAAACTCGGGTTGACGGTCTCCCCGTAAATCTTCATCACGGAAACACTTAACAATTTGATAATAGCGATCAAAGCCAGCATTCATCAATAACTGCTTGGTAATTTGAGGGCTTTGTGGTAAAGCATAAAAATGTCCCTGACTCACTCGACTTGGTACTAAATAGTCACGCGCACCTTCTGGAGTTGATTTTGTCAACATAGGTGTCTCCACATCAATAAACTCAAGATCATCAAGGTAATTACGGATAGAATGAGTCACTTTTGCACGTAGCTTGAAATTCTCTAACATTTCCGGACGACGTAAGTCTAAGTAACGGTAACGTAAACGTGTGTCATCACTTACCTCAACATCGTCTTTAATTTCAAAGGGTGTTGTTTTTGCTGTGTTTAAAATGGTTAAGGCTGACACTTTCAGTTCCACTGCACCTGTTGCCAATTTATCATTAGCCTGCTGACGAGCTTCAACAAGACCTTCCACTTCAATGACATATTCACTACGTAGGCGCTCAGCAGTTGCCATCACATCACTGGAAACTTCCTCAGGATTAATCACCAATTGCATCACACCCTCACGGTCACGCAGATCAATAAAGATAAGACCACCCAAGTCACGACGACGACCGACCCATCCTTTCAATGTGATTGCCGTTCCAATGTGTTCCTCGCGAACACGCCCTGCATACATGCTACGTTTCATAAATAAGATCCCTAGAACAAACAGAACCTTTTAAAGCTTGCTTGTTTCCAATTCCTTTCACTATATAAAATCAATTAATTCATTCCCTACTATTATAGCAAAAAGCCATTAAAAACCCCACCCATTTAAAAAGAGTTTTTCCGATAGTAAAGAAGGCTAAGCTGTTAAGGATTATCATCTGACTCATTTTGCTAGTGTTACGCACACTTATCACATAATCAAAAAATAGACCAATCAAAACAAGACAACCAAAAAGGTGTGATTCCCTTATTAATGAAGGAAAATCACACCTACTTACTCATTACAGCTTAGCTTTAGTAAAACCTAAACACTAGCTTGTCACGCACATTTCCTAGGATAACAATTGATCTGATAAGCTTTCAAAGTTGGTCATAATGTCTTCAAAGCTTGCTTTCAATTCTTGGCGGCTACGGTTATTCTTAATCACCGCTTTTTCTGCTTCAACTTCACTTTCTCCTAAAGTGATAATCAGTTTTGCTTTAAAGGTGTCGGCTGCTTTAAACTGAGCTTTAATCTTACGGCCAAGGTAATCCCGTTCAGCTGTAAACCCTTGACGGCGAATTGCTTGAACCAATTCTAAAGCTTTGCTATTAGCACCGTCACCCAGCACAGCAAGGTAAACATCCATCTCTGTCTCAATTGGTAAGGTAATGCCCTGCTTTTCAATAATCATCAAGAGACGTTCTAAGCCTAGACCAAAGCCAAAGCCAGGAGTTTCTGGCCCACCAAAGTAACCTACCAAACTATCATAACGTCCGCCCGCACAAATGGTTAAGTCAGAGCCTTCCACAGACGTGATAAATTCAAAAATGGTGTGGTTATAGTAATCAAGGCCGCGCACCATGTTGGTGTCAATCACATATGGAATGTTAAGGGCTTCAAGCATATCTTTGACAGCCTCAAAATGGGCCTGACTTTCCTCATCTAAATAATCTAAAATAGAAGGGGCCTTTTCAACGGCTAGTTTGTCCTCTTTTTCTTTGGAATCAAGTACGCGCAGTGGATTTTCATCCAAACGACGTTGACTATCTTTAGACAATTGGTCACGCATTGGTGTTAAGTAGTCAATCAAGGCCTGACGATAGGCAGCACGACTCGCAGGGCTTCCCAAACTGTTTAAGTGAAGGGTGACATCCTTAATACCTAATGTTTCAAAGAGATGATAGGCCATTGCAATGGTTTCAACATCTGTTGCTGGATTGGCAGCCCCGAAACATTCTACCCCAACTTGGTGAAATTCACGCAAACGACCAGCCTGAGGACGTTCATAGCGGAACATTGAACCAATATAGTAAAGTTTGACTGGTTTTTGAACTTCTGGGGCAAACAGTTTGTTTTCAACATAAGAACGAACCACAGGAGCTGTACCCTCAGGACGCAAGGTGATATGACGATCGCCTTTATCATAGAAATCATACATTTCCTTAGTCACAATATCAGTCGTATCACCCACAGACCGCGAGATTACCTCGTAGTGTTCAAACATAGGGGTACGAATTTCCCCATAGTTGTATTGGCGAAACGTATCGCGCGCAACAGATTCCACATACTGCCATTTCGCAGCATCAACAGGAAGAATATCCTGAGTTCCTTTTGGTTTTTGAAATGCCATGGTCAACATACTAAGAGAGTTTACTTCAACAGATAAGCGCAATCATTAACGAATCACCTAGCCAATTAATCCTTGTTAAAGTTTTATTGGCTCGTGTTGATAACAGGCACAAGCCTACAACCCTCTCCCTTTCTATTACTCTATAATTGCTTCTATTCTAACATTTTTCCGCCTCTTTTTGTAGAATAGCAGAGCTTTTTCTAAAATTTTTGTCAAGTAACTTTACTTTACAAAAAAGATGTGTTACTATATTAAAGTTGGCGAAAGCCATAACACAATAAAACAAATAAGTTGGGGCAAAAACGTAAGAGCAAGGAAAAGATTCTTTTAATCCTTGACTTCGTTACTACAAGACCCTCAAAAGTTTACATCGGAGGATAGAAAAAATGGCAGTTCCTGCACGTCACACGTCAAAAGCTAAAAAGAACAAACGTCGTACGCATTACAAATTGACAGCTCCATCTGTACAATTCGACGAGACTACTGGAGATTACTCACGTTCTCACCGTGTATCCCTTAAAGGATACTACAAAGGACGTAAGATCGCTAAAGCTAACGAATCTAAATAATAGAAGGGAGATACCATGCGCGTAAATATTACACTTGAACACAAAGAATCTGGTGAACGCTTGTACCTTACTTCAAAAAACAAACGTAACACTCCAGACCGTCTTCAATTAAAAAAATACTCACCAAAATTGCGTAAACACGTAATCTTTACTGAGGTTAAGTAAGGGTTTCAGTACACGTCAATAGACGTCAAAATATTGATTTTAAGCGATTTTTGATTTTTTGAAACTCATTATATCGCACTACAAATCAATAAAAACTCTACCTTTTACTCTACCTTTTTTAGATAAATATATCATCTGGATATTGAAGTTAAGCCCTGCTATCATTTCGATGGCAGGGCTTTTTAATATTTGTACACTAACTTCTTATCTATATTTTGGTGGATTTTAAGTTGACATCTACAAAGTTTAATGTTAGAATACATTCAAAAATATATTTGAATGAGGTATTTTATGATTCAAAATGTTGTTACTTCAATAATCCTGTATTCTGGGACAGCCGTAGACTTACTTATTATCCTAATGTTATTTTTTGCCAAAAGAAAAAGCAGAAAAGACATCATTAACATCTATTTAGGACAATTTCTAGGCTCTGTTAGTCTAATATTCCTAAGTTTGCTTTTTGCATTTGTCTTAAATTATATTCCTAGTAAAGAGATTTTAGGTTTACTCGGTTTGATTCCAATTTTCCTAGGCCTAAAAGTTTTGCTTTTAGGAGATTCTGATGGAGAAGCTATTGCAAAAGATGGTTTGCGAAAAGACAATAAAAACCTGATTTTTCTAGTCGCTATGATTACTTTTGCAAGTTGTGGCGCTGACAATATTGGTGTCTTTGTCCCATATTTTACCACCTTAAATTTAGCGAATTTGATAGTGACTTTACTTACTTTTCTAGTCATGATTTATCTCTTGGTTTTTTCTGCACAAAAATTAGCACAAGTCCCTTCTGTTGGAGAAACTTTGGAAAAATATAGCAGATGGTTTATTGCCGTTGTCTATTTAGGATTGGGGATGTATATCCTGATTGAAAACAACAGCTTTGACATGCTATGGGCTGTGTTAGGCTAGGAGAAAAAATTATGAAAAAAGATAGTATCTGTCAAGTGGATGTTATAAATCAACAAAATGTTACAACCGCAACGAACTACCTTGAAAAGGAAAAAGTCCAAAAATCACTTCGCATTTTATCAAAATTTACCGATAATAAACAGATAAATATCATCTTTTATCTCCTTGCCGTCGAAGAACTCTGTGTCTGCGATATAGCCTGTTTATTAAATCTCAGTATGGCATCTGCCTCCCACCATCTTCGTAAACTAGCCAATCAAAACATCTTGGACACTAGAAGAGAGGGGAAAATTATATATTATTTTATAAAAGATGAGGAAATCAGAGATTTTTTTAATCAACTAGGATAACAACTATTTCTACTACTTTCTACTTTTCCATGATTATAGGGGGATTATATATGAAATTTTTTGAAGAAAATTATTCACAAGAAATACCTACTCGTATCAAAAATTTAAGAAAAAAATACAATATTACACAAAGCGAACTAGGCAATGCAGGTCAAGTTAGTCAAGTTGAAAGTGGTAAGCGACCAATTACGAGTTCGATGTTAGTTTATTTAAATGCTCTAACCGCTTCGAGCTATACGTATATCGTTTTTGGAGAGTTAGATGAGTTTATTGAGAATCTGTTTCATTATTTTTTCAGTTCTATTTTATATAGAGATTTAGAGGCTGTAGATGAAAAACTATATTCTTTCATGAGTGATGATTTAATTTCAATCCAATCAAGTTGTCTAAGTATTGCCAAGACATTTGCAAATTTCAATATTCAAAGAAAAAGATTTATGATTTCTACTGAAACTGAAATGGATACTTTTCACAAGAAAGATGACATTGACGTATGGGTTGGTGGAAAAAGTTATAACCCCGCTAGAAGTTTTAGAACCCGTACCATCAATGAATTGACTGTCATTGATTTTGAAGAAATGTTTGATATTCTTTGGTTGATGTTAGGGGATAATTTAATTAAATCATTTGAAGTTAATGTCTGTGGTATCCTATTTGAATTAGGCGGAAATGACATACCCTCAACATTTAGGCAAGAAAACATTGATCCTCTCATCAATAAATGGTGGTATGATAATGTTTCGACAGAAATTATCCCTAATCTAATAAAAAAACTCAAAGAAAATCCCTTGTTTAATATCGGATTTATGGTAAATGATATATTAGAAAGAATGTATAAAGAGAATATTCCAAAATCTTACCTTACATCCGTCCCATTAGTTATTTCTCAAAAAGGAAGAACAACCTATTCGTTTAGTATGACTGGTGATCAACAAATAGATGGAGTGAAATTCACACAGATATATGAGGACTATATGAAATTACTCAGTCAAGGTAAGGATATCGCAGAGTTATATCAAAAATATTCTAAAGAAGAGTTGGCAAATCTAGGCATTAATATTTATCAATCCAATGATATAGAAAGGACTGAGGAAAGAACTTTTGATGAAATTATCAGTTGGGTTTCCAACCCTTATGCAACAAGACCAATTCAAGAAAGGCACACTATTCAATTAGAGCCAACAAGATTTTCACTAGAGGATAAGAAAAGAATTGAAGAAGCTGCAGCTCAAGGACTAAGCGAAATCGACCCTATTGATTTAGTTGACCTATATGATATTAATTTAGACAATACAAGCGTCAATCGCCATATTGTGGGGTTATTGACTAATAACACCCAAGTAACATACTATTTCCAAGAACAATTAAATAAGGAGTTGCTGTCAATGGCTCACGCTTTAGATAACGTACAACAGGCCTTTATTAAATTATTAAGTGAAGAGGAGATACGAAAATTTGCTCTTTAAAGACTAGGTGAATCGCCTAGTCTTTTTTTGCGCCTCGTTTTACAAATTAGTCTATTGAAGTAAAAAAAGAAGTAAAAAATAAAAGAACATTACGCCTTATACTGAATATATCAAGAAAAACTCTTGATATAAATTTTAATAGTCCAAATTGATGGCCATCAAAGGACAGATTGAAACAAATATGATGACATGACGATAAAGGTCATGTCTTGCATAGAATTGTTTCGCTGTTTCTTTGTTGTGCCTTTTGGTATACTCAGCGTTCAATATTTGCTCATTTTGTTTCCTTCTGTCCAAAGGACAGAAAGGAGCTCATCATTATGAGTAATAAAGTACAAGAACGTCGTGAGCGTAAAATCAAAGAAGCTATTAAAGCTAAAAATTGGGATGAAGTAACTCGTTTGCTTCAACAAGAACAAAGTAACGCAGAACGTCGTGACCGATACCACAATAGACGAATCAAAGACGAAACAATAGCTAGCAAAAATGCCAAAAAGTCTGTACGTTATGATGTCATTGCAAGTTCTGATTTGAATCCCGAAGAAGCTTTAATCCTAGAGGAGTTAAGACAAGCTATTCGTGAAGCTAAAGCATCCCTATCAGAAATTGACAGTAAGATTGTTGAAATGATAGCGGAACAAGGTTCAAGCTATAAAGAAACGGCTCGCTATATCACTGAACATTATAAGAAAATGAGTGATGTAACTGTTAAATCCCATTATTGTAAAGCGCTAAAAAAATTAGCTCCTTTATTAAAAGCTTACCGCTAATCCCTCAAATCCAGTGTCTCTGTCACTGGATTTTTTGTAAAAAAAAATTAAAAATTCAACAAATAACTTTGCGTTTAGCTGTCTCATTCTCCTTAGTAATGAGGAGGTGGTCAGATAACCTAAAAAACAAAGTCCAGCTCATGACCCAAACCGAGCCTGTCGCATTCACACTATCTCTTATTCATAAGGAGGATTTGCCCTATGGCGTTTAAAATGAAAACCACAAAAGGTGGTTATACAACTACATTGGCTGATAAAATTATCAGTCAAAAACAACCGATTTACTCACTTAGTACCGAACTTGAACCACAACAACGGTTTGAAGAAGGAAAACCAACCGGAGAAATCGTAGCTTATAAAGCATGGTTTGTACAGGAAGGGCAAGACCCTTTCCAAGTAAAATTTGAAGAAACGATTGAGCTTCCAGCTTTTCAATCCATGATTCAATTTGACACACTACAAGCCTGCGAAGTAAAATATAACATCTACTTCAAAGCAAATGGTATCAAGGAGGTTCGGTAATGACTTCACAATCTCGTGATGTGCTGAACCAATCTTACCTGCAATCTTACCTGCTCCAGAGCCTAAACATGGCTCTGGGGGCTTTAATGCAGGGAGAAACCAGCTACACCAATTCTTTTAATATTGTTATTCAAGCAGACGGCTTTATCTTTGTCCCTCGTCTACCATGTGCTTATATCCTTGATGATGACTTGTACAAGAAAATCTTTCTGATTGCCAATGCTTCACTTTATCCACAATATACGCTTCTAAAACAAAACGCTACCTATTTTGTCCCTCTAGAAACAGATGACTTACACACTCAGCGTGGATTATTTTTCCCTTGGAAAAAGGGAATTTCAGAACGTTTAGTCATTCCAGATTTGGATAAGTTTTCAGCTAGCTTGCCACAGGGGAAAATCCCTATCATGAAGTACTTTGAACTCAATTTAGATAAGGTTAATCACTGGGCTATTGCTGGAAATTCAGGTTCTGGGAAATCGTACGCTCTCACTTATTTCTTGAGTGTACTAAAGCATATGTCTGACTTGATTATCATTGACCCTAAATTTGATACCCCAAGTCGATGGGCAAGAGAAAATCACGTTGCTGTTATACACCCTGTTGAAAACCGTTCAAAATCAGATTTTGTCTCACAGGTCAATGAACAATTAAGTCAGTGTGCAACTCTCATTCAGAAACGACAAGCTATCTTGTATGATAATCCCAATCATCAATTTACCCATCTAACTATTGTTATTGATGAAGTCCTCGCTCTATCAGAGGGAGTCAATAAGAATATCAAAGAAGCCTTTTTCTCCCTACTCTCACAGATTTCCTTATTAGGACGTGCTACCAAAATCCATCTGTTTTTGGTAAGCCAGCGTTTTGACCACAATACTATTCCAATTTCAGTGAGGGAACAGCTAAACGTATTGTTGCAAATTGGAAATATCAATCAGAAAACTACTCAATTTTTATTTCCAGACCTAGACCCAGAGGGTATTGTTATTCCAATAGGACATGGGACAGGTATCATTCAAGTTATCGATAATGAACATCCCTACCAAGTTCTGCCCTTACTCTGTCCAACCTACTACACTAAACGAGGTATTCTATGACCAATAAAACCTACTTTATGAGAAGTTTTAATCTCATACTATATTTATTTCTATTTGCACCTATCTGTTCTGCATTTGGATGGTTATTCAATTATCTTTCCGTTCAATTAACAAATATCACGTTTGTCAATTTAGATACGGTCAAAAGTATTACGGATATCATTAGTTCCGTTTGTCATGGATTTGCACTTATTTCTCTTCTACTTGCCTTATTTTTGGTTGGATTAGAAATAATACAACGGTTGAAAACAGATAGTCTTTGGAACTATATCCAATCTGTCTATCACACTTTTCTGTTGCGACACTTCCTGTTTCAGCGTGAACGAGTACAGAAGATAAGCAATCTTGAACATCAGACGGTTACTACTATCAACCCAATCCATAACGGATTTAACCGAGCTGTTCGTAAGTGTATCGTAGATATACGAAAAGATACCATCACTATTTTTCTAAAAGTGCCTAGAGACCAACAAGGGCAAAAAATCCTAAAAGAGATGGAAGCACAATTAAAAGAAGAAATCGTCAGCCAACACGCAGACTATTATTTCTCCTCTCCTATTCGAGTTCGTAACCAATTGTGGTTCACTGGACAAAAACGTTAATCCCTTGGGGCTGTGGCTTGCGTTAAGCAAAAGCCAGACAGCCCCTTTTTATATTCTTTTCTATCATGACATATTGGGGTGACTACGACCCCCAATATGTCAATAATCAATAATCACAAAAAATTCAATTTTTTCAAAAAAACTTTGCATACGACCTGTCATTTCTCCTTAGTAATAGAACCCAAAAGAAATGAGGTAACTGCCTATGGCAAAAGAACAGCGCTCAACCAAATGGACTTTTCTCTTCTACGAGGAAAGCGCCCCAGAGAACTACTTGAATATATTAGAGGAACTCCATATTCCGTTTATTCTTAGTCCTTGGCACGATAAGGACGTTAATAGACAGACGGGAGAGTTCAAGAAATCGCACAAACACGGTGCTTTCTTCTTTGATTCACTGAAAAGCTATTCACAAGTATCAAATATCATCAGTGACAAACTAAACGGTCCAGCACATGTGGAGGTAGTTATGTCTCCCACTGGTTTATTTGACTACTTTACCCATGCGGAAAATCCAGATAAGACCCCCTACAACATTGAGGATATTGAAGTCGGTTGCGGCTTTAATTTAGAAAAATTCTTGATGGAGATGAACTCCTCGGATTTTATACATGAAGTAGTTGATATTATCGAAGAGAACGACTTTACCGAATTTGAAGAATTGGTCTGGTATGCCCGAGCAAACAATACCAATTTATTAGGGCTTATCATTGAACGTACATATTTCTTCGCTAAATACCTAGATTCACGAAGATACAATCCTAATCGACTCCATAATTCAAACACAGAGGAGAAAGAGAATAATGAATAACGAAAAATTAGAACAAATTGAACAATTATTGCAAACACTTATCAAACTCATTCAAATCAAAGAACAGAACATACCACTAAAGATAATACAACAGCGAGAATTGCTAAAACAGCTAAATATCTCCCCAAACACACTAAAAACTTGGGAACAAAAAGGATTAAAAAGATTAGAACCTCCTATAGAGGGAACTCGAACCGTCTTCTATCTACTAGATGATATTATCAACTTTTTACAATCCTAATTCTGAAAATTTGTGCTAAAATAGTTTTATCTAAAAGAAAGAGTGGTAACTATTTTAGCCTACTTCAATATCCATGAAGAAAGGCAAATATGGAAACTGAAACAATTATTCATAATGGCAAAAAAGTCATTAAAAAAATCAAAAAAGATAAGTCCATCTCATACACTTTGAAGGGGACATTTCTGGGAAAAGATATCAAAACTGGTAAGCAAGTCACTACTACCATTACAGCCAAGACACTAAAACAGTTAGATAGAGCAATCATTCAAGCACGACTAGAATTTGAAAAAAATGGCTCAACACGAGAAAAAGTTATCGTCATTGATACACTGGAAGATTTAGCTGAAGAATGGTTTAAATCATATAAAACCTGGGTTAACTCGCATAATACTCTGAACAGAGTAAGAGGTTATCTTGATAATTATATTATCCCTAAATTTGGAGATTACAAACCAGATAAAATTGAATCTGCGGATATCCAGCTTTGGTTAAACGATTTGGCAAAGAAATCAAAAGAGTCCATTGAATCTGGTATAAAGCGTGCTGATAAAGGTAGTGCTAAAGATTTTGGTGCTGTTATCCATAAGTTGAAAGATATTTTTGACTATGGAATTACAAACTATGGACTAATCACTAATCCTGTTAGCACTGTTAAGATACCACCTAAGCCAAAATCAAATAAGCAACGCATCATGGTATTACATGATGATGGTCTTGTAATATGGCTTAATTATCTTGAAAGTTTAGATAACAATAGAGCCAATCGTAGATTTAAGTTAATTTGTAATACTCTATTAGCCTCCGCTTTGCGAATAAATGAATTACTTGCATTGACGATTGATGACCTAGATTTTGAAAATTCTTCTATTAACGTCAGTAAAACATTGATGTGGAAAACCGCAAATAAAAAAGATGGGACAAAAGGGGAAGTTATCTGTAAAGCTACACCAAAAACTGATGCAGGAAATCGCTCTGTCCCTGTCCCTCCCCCCATAATAGAAAAACTCAGAGATTTCCACCACGAAATGAACAAGTATCTTGAATTGCACAACAGACATAGAACAAAACTGATTTTCCCTACAATCTATGGGAACTATATGTGTGACAGAAACGAGAGAACAACTCTTAAGAAAAGGTTAGTAGGTCTTGGATTACCAAACTATGGTTTCCATTTATTCCGACATACTCATGCTTCAATGCTACTTAATGCTGGAACAAATTGGAAAGAACTCCAAGTCAGAATGGGACATAAATCCATTTCAACTACAATGGATACTTACGCTGAATTAGCACCACAACGAAAGTTAGAAGCTGTGGGGATTTATCTTGAAAAGATTGCTGAGCTAACGCAATAACTACTCTACCATTCACTCTACCTTTTATTATGTAGCATTCTAGAAACATTGATGTACCAACGTTTCTAACAGCTAAAATAGAAATTATTTAACTCTTACTGAAGTAAAATAAGACAATGTATAGAAAGCCTATGAAATCAACGTTTCAAAGGCTTTTTTTGTTTTAGTTTGAGCAAGACTAGTCTAGCTTCCTCTTCGCCAGTTCAACACCCTACAGTTTTCGCTCCGCTGCTCTCTTAAAAATATGGTACAATAAGATAACTATTTTTTGGAGGCAGTTATGGTTTCGTTTATTTCTCGCGTCTTTAAGGGAATGATTATTGCGCTTGGTTTCATTTTACCTGGAGTATCAGGTGGGGTTTTAGCAGCCATTCTTGGCATCTATGAACGTATGATTTCGTTCTTGGCCCATATTCGTGATCATTTTGTAGAAAATGTGCTCTTTTTCCTACCGGTTGGTATTGGGGGGATTTTAGGAATTGCTCTTTTTTCCTACCCTGTTGAATTTCTGTTAAAACATTATCAAGTTGTTGTTCTTTGGGGCTTTGCTGGAGCGATTGTGGGAACTATCCCTAGCCTTGTTGCTGAATCGACCAAACACTCCAAACGTGATCAAACAGATATGATTTGGTTAGTGGCTACTTTTGTTGTGTCTGGTCTTGGCCTCTATTTTCTGAATGACCTTGTGGGCACTCTTCCTGCTAATTTTCTAACCTTTATTCTAGCAGGTGTCTTGATTGCCTTGGGAGTTTTAGTTCCCGGGCTCAGCCCATCCAATTTGCTATTAATACTAGGGCTCTATTCCCCTATGCTGATTGGTTTCAAATCACTTGATTTGATGGGAACATTCTTACCGATTGCTATTGGGGGAATCTTGGCTATCCTCGCTTTTTCAAAAATCATGGATTTTGCCTTGACCCATCACCATTCCCGCGTTTATCATTTTATTATCGGTATCGTCTTATCAAGTACGATTCTGATTTTAATTCCAAACAGCAGTAGTAGTGAATCTATTTCGTACGTTGGCGCTAGTCTAGGGACTTGGGTAACGGCCTTTCTTCTCTTCGCTTTAGGAATATGGCTAGGTCTTTGGATGAGTAAACTTGAAGAAAAATACAAATAAGGCTGGCCTCTATCTTGACAACTTTATTGACAGTCAAAAAAGGGAGTGGGAAAGAACTCATAGCAATCAACAAAGAGTTCGTTTTCCCACCCCCGCACAGTTGATTAGGCTATCTTTGAAGATTGAAAAGCGAACAAAGATGCCAATCAACCACTACGTCTTGCAATTCTAGCTTAAATAAAATTAGGAGTTGGACTTTTTGCCCAGCTCCTTTTTGCAGTCTTTTAGTAACTTAAACATTCACTAAAATGATTTCTTTCAATGCTTTTACTGATAGCACTTGGTCTGAAGCAACTAATTCATTATCTAATAAAAGAGCTAGAAAAGCTAGACTACCATATAAAGTAATCGTTTCTACCGTCATTTCTTTTCTCAATCTATCATCGCTTTCCCTAGTTTACGCCATCATGCCAAATCGATCAAGGGCCGCCGATATCCTTCGTCCTCTGCTTATTCTTCTTGCGTTGTTTTTTTCAGAATATCAATAAAACATTGGGTAAACTGAGCAGTCATTCCCCAGATAGTCTCTTCTAGATTTTCATAAAATGGAATACTACGATATTGCTGGCTAAATTGGTAGTCTTTGCCATTACGAATACGGTCAAAAGGAAAGTCCGTTGTTTCAATAGGAGCTGCTTCTAAACGATAGTAGACAGGATCTGTGACAAGTAGTTGACGTAAAGGTACTGTAAAGATCCTGTCAACTTCTTCGTTAGGCTGTATGCTTTTCCAATCATCAATAATTAATTGACCAACAAAACAATGAATAGTCCTAGATGACTGTACTAAATAATCAATTTCACCCCATATCTGGATCTGGGACGCATCAACAATTAATTCCTCAACTGTTTCTCGGACAGCAGCCTCTTGGAGTGTCTCCTGATTTTCTACTCGCCCCCCTGGGAAAGAAACTTCCCCTGGTTGTGAAACATATTGGCTTCTCACTTCATATAAGATATGCCAGTCATCATTGATAAGAATAAGAGGTAAAAACACAGCGTACCGCTTCTTCTCTCCTAGTGGTTTTGCCTGATACTGCTTTAATAAGTCCTTCATAACCTTTCTCTAATTTCTCTTTCCGTTAGTCTTATCTTCATCATAACCAATCCTAGCTTTTTGGTCAACCTATTACGCCTAGTTAGTGATTTTTGGTATATATTATTTTTTTATATATAAAATATTGACATATCAAAAAACTAAGTTTATACTAAATGTATAAAATAATTATATATAAAATTTTTATATATGAAAGGAGCCTAAAATGTATTTTCCAGTATCGGCTACCTTGATTGAATTTCTGATTTTAGCCATTGTCGAAAAAAATGATTCTTACGGTTACGATATTAGTCAAACCATTAAACTAGTGGCTAATATCAAAGAATCCACCCTCTATCCTATTCTTAAAAAATTGGAAAAGGCAGGTTTTTTGACAACTTATAGTCAAGAACATCAGGGACGAAAGCGTAAATATTATGCTGTCACTTCTTCGGGAAGAGCGCAGCTGATTTTTCTAAAAAAAGAATGGCAGAGCTATAAATTTGCCTTAGACGGGATTATTGAAGGGAGCTTAAGACATGACAAGGACTGAGTATCTAGCAGAACTAGATAAATACTTGCGCAAATTACCTAGAGAAGACTACCATGAAGCGATGGAATATTATATTGAATATTTTGATGAAGCTGGTCCTGACAAAGAAAGTCAGGTGATCGACGATTTAGGAAGTCCTAAAGAAGCTGCCAGTGAAATCATTTCAACTGTTCTAGGAAAACACTTGGCAACTCCCGGAAAAACTCCAAAAAATCAGGCAACAATCATTGGATTAACCCTTTTGTCCCTCTTTGCTGCTCCGATTGCTTTACCAGTATTGCTGGCGTTGATTCTCTTTATTATTGCCTGCCTAATGCTCGGGCTCACAGCTATTTTTGCCGCCTACGTTTTTGGGCTTGCAGGCATTCTTATCGCAGGAGTGACCCTGTTTGAAAGCTTAACCTTGCTTGGCTCATCTATTCCTGCACAAGCTATGGGAATCGGCAGCGCCTTGTTGAGCTTTGGTGGTGGTATTCTTATTTGGATTATTGCTACAGCAATCCTTCGTTTTTCAGGACGGGCTTTTGTTGCCTTTATTAAGTGGATTAGTAATAAGAAAGGAGCCCAAGTATGAAAAATATCTCACGTAAATGCTTTATGACCAGTGTGGTATGTATTATTCTAGGAGCCATTCTTCTAGGGGCTGGCTATGCAACTGGAGGACTTCAGAACATTAAACACCAAACAGCTCCCAAAAAGGTCATCAAAACATTTGACCAAATAACTGCTCTTGACATTGACAGCAATTTTTCAACTATTACAGTAGAGACAGGACCTGTTCAAAAGCCAACAGTGACCTATTACACACATCCTAAATTTATTGACCCTATCGTTGCAACAGTAACAGGTAAGACTCTATCTCTTTCGCAAAAACCTAAAGACCTTGTCATCACTGGTGGAATTGAAATTTTAGGTTTTACTCTCAATAATAATCGTCGAGAGAAGAACTACCGTTCTATTATCATTACTGTTCCTGAAAAGACCAGCCTCGACGAAATTAAGGGGAGTAATGTCCCACATACCACTCTGTCAAATCTAACCGTCCAAAAGATGCAATTCAATGGAAATCTTACCCTTTTACATACCAAAGTCAAGAAAGCTACTATCACTGGTATGTTGGATGCCACTAAAAGCCAGTTAACAAATCTCGAGTTAAAAGCTGACTATTCTTTTTCAAACCTGACTGATTCTAGTGTGGAAAATGGGACCATCAGCTTAGGAAATGGACAACTAACTACTAAAGATACCACTCTAAAAGCTGTCAATATTCAATCGCTACACCCTGGTGGTATAAAAGCCGAGAGAGCAACCCTTGAAGATGTGACCTTCACTGTTTCTAAAAGCAAAGAAGAAGAGGAGGAGAACGACTCCTATGACAACAGTGCTATCTTCACCGCTCATGCCCTTACCCTTAAAGGTATTAATACTATTACTGGGGGTGATATTGATGTTGACATAACCTTGACAGAAGCAAAGGCAATCGCCTACAAAGCAAGGACAGAAAATGGTAAAGTCTCCCTTGGCTCACAGCTGACACCAGCTAAGATTGATAAGGAATCATCTTCAGATGTTATTGCTTATGTTGCTGAGAATAAAGCGGCTACAGGAAACTTAGTGGTTGACCTCAATAAAGGAGATATTACTATTAAATAACCTTAGCAAGGCAATTAAAAAACTTGACAGAAATTGTCAAGCTACAGATTGAAGAAAAAGTCCAGTTAGGACAATGTTTCTTCAATCTTTTTTTGCTCCTCTAAAAAAGAAAAACTCCTGAAACATGACAACCTAAGTGTTTCAAGAGTTGGTTGAAGTCATGATCATTAAATCATTTTTATCGACATCTTCTTAAAAATAGAGTTTGTCTACGTTCTGAAGCTTGACAGAAATTGTCAAGCTATTATCAAAATAAGACAAAAAAACAGCAGCTAGCGTAACTGCCTTAGATGCTGTTTTTTGAGGTTATTTTATTTAGACTGTTTTCTTGGGACGATAAATGAGCAGTGCTAACACCATAAATGCCAGTAAGAAACCAGTTAAGACTTTCACTTCTACTCCAATATTACCTGCTAATGAAATGGTTTCTCGTAAACCAGATACCACGTAAGTCATTGGTAAGAATGGATGTAACCTTTGGAAAAATGCTCCGCTTAACTCAATTGGATAAGAGCCACCCGAAGAGCCAACCTGAAGCAATAACATGACCAAAGAAGCAAAGGAGCCATATCGATCATCCCAGCCGACCAAAGCTGTGACAAGAGCCATAAGCGTCCAACCACTTAACATAATAAATCCTAAGGTTTCCATACCATAACGAGCCTCAAACCCTAATAATTGAATGGCTAAATAAAGAATAATAGAACCCAGAGTTGAAATAAAGCCATTAATAACAAATTTTTGTTTAGCCCAATCCCATTTACCTTTAACCGGACGACCAGATAAAGAGTTAGCAAAAATAACATTGGTTGAAAGCGCCACAACCATTAAAGAAACAGCAATCATATAAGGTGCCATCCCTATCCCATTCGTCTTAACATCATCTTTATCTTTCTCATTTAATACGACAGGTTTTGCAACGGCTTGAGCATTTTTACCAGTCACAGAAACAAGTGATAACTGCTGTGATGCTTTGGCTAAGGAAGCATTTAAGGTTGACAAGCCTGTTGACAATTCTGTCAATCCACTCGTTAATTGATGACCACCTTGGCTCAATTGGGAACTGCCATCAGCTAGTTTAGTAGCACCCTCTAATAATTGATAACTACCATCTAGTAATTCTCCAGACTTGGCTGATAAGGCACTGGCACCTTCTGAGAGTTTTGTCACTCCTGAACTAATGCCAATGTTATGACCATCTAATTGGGTTAATCCTGCTGTTAATTGGCCACTACCAGGTAATACCTGTTGTTTTAAGCTATCATTTACCTTTGCTAAACCTGTTGATAATTCAGTTAAGGCAGAACTTGCTCCCGGCAAAGCTTGATTGGATTGATTAGCAATCTGTGCAATAGCTTCCTTAAACTGGTCTAGCTGCCCCCCTTGAGAGAGAGACTGTAAACTTGTTGACAAGGTTTGAACAGACCTTAAAATCGTTTGAGCAGCAGACACCGTTTCACCCTTATCAGTTTGGCTAAGAGCAGCAGTTAATTCCCCTTGTTGTTCAGCAGTTAATGACTGATAAGCACTAGTAGCTTGTAGGGCTGCTAGTTGTTCTTTGTGAGTGGCAGCTTCTTTAGCAAGTAACTGTTGCGCAGCTTGAGCAATGGCATCCAAGTTGCTCCCTAACTCATCGATATTAAGTTTTGGTGCCTGCATCGTTGAGAGGCCTGCATTTAATTGCTGGATACCTTGATTTAAAACCGGTAATCCTACCACCAAAGATTGGATTCCTTTAGCTTTATCATCAGAAATCGTTGTCGCTTGTGTCAACTGTACCAGACCGTGGTTAAGTTGAGAAGCTCCTTGTGATAACCGAGAAACCCCATTCAGGTAAACTGGCATATCGGTTGACAGTTGCCCTAGACCATCCTTTACTTGACTGACACCAGCTGTATAGGCCGTTAAACCTGACGTTAAACGATTAGTTCCTTGCTGAAATCGCTGACTAGCACCAGATAAACCTGCTAAGTTATCTGAGAGCCTTTGACTACCCATTTGGGCTGTCTTAGCTCCTGAAACCAGTGCTTGACTGCCTATTGAGGCTTCTTTTAATCCTGATTGAAGTTCTGTCATTCTTCCAAAAACAGCTGCTGTATAGGTTTTGGTGATGTTTTGGGAAACAGACTCTTTCAGCTTAGCCATGGCTGTCTCGCTCATCTTTGATGCCACCATCCCATGCCCCTTACTAGTTTGGTAACGAATCGTTAATTTTTCAGGGTTGGGGTTTAATAGAGTTGCCGCCCTCTGAGAAAGATTTTCAGGCAAGGTAATTACCATATAATAATCACCTTCTTTAAGCCCCTTTTGAGCTCGGTTAGCTGAAACAAAATGATACTCTAGATCCTTATTTTTAGACATCTTGTCCACCATATCGTCTCCAATTGTCAATGACCTATCAGCCATCTTGGCAGGCTTATCATGATTGACAACCGCAATAGGAAGATCTTCTACATGACCATAGGGATCCCACATTGAGCCTAGAAAGGACAAATTATATAAGGCGGGCACTAGGGCCACACCAATCATTGTAATGATTAATTTTGGATTTTTAATAAGTGTTTTAAGTTCTTCTAACATTTTTTCTCCCGAAATGGACATACTGTTCAAAAATTATGATAAAATATATTATACAAGTAAAATCAAAATTTACAAGATAAAAGGTTTCATTTTTGGACATTATGTCTAAAAGTGTTCAAAAGGAGAGTCAGCTAATGGTCAATCGAAAAGAAAACACAAGGCAAGCTATCTTAAAAGCAATGGTTATCTTACTAAAAACAGAGAGCTTTGATGACATCACTACAATTAAACTCGCCAAAATGGCTGGTATTAGCCGGTCGAGTTTTTATACCCACTACAAAGACAAATATGAAATGATTGACTATTACCAGCAGACCTTTTTTCATAAACTAGAGTACATTTTTGAAAAAGAATACCAGAATAAAGAGCAAGCCTTTCTTGAAGTTTTTGAATTTCTCCAAAGAGAACAACTTCTCTCTTCTCTCTTATCTGCTAATGGTACCAAAGAGATTCAAACCTTCATCATCAATAAAGTTCGCCTACTCATCAATACTGATTTACAGGACAAGTTCCGCACCGAAGAGTTGTCTCAAACAGAAAAAGAGTACCGAAGCATCTACCTAGCCCATGCTTTTTTTGGCGTCTGCCAAAGTTGGATTGCTAAGGGTAAGAAAGAATCGCCACAAGAAATGGCACGCTTTGTCCTCAAAATGCTCACAAATTCCTAAAAAATAGGATAATTACATATTACTTCCCCTGAGACCTTTGCACTATCAACTTGGCTGACGGTTTTCGTTTTCCAATCTATCACCCTGACTTGAATCCATATCTAACCGAATTCCATGACACCCAACCCATTTAGAGGACATTAAAAATTGTTTCATTCTTTGAAACAGCCATAAAATCAATCTAACTAAAATTCAAGGTTAGCAAAAAGGTAAGCAAACCCAGAAATCAATGTTTTAAGACAAAGCAAAAAGCCCACAATAGTAGGCTTTCAGCAAGTCTAATCTTAACATTAAAGCATTTTGTTGTAGAATTCAACGACAAGTGCTTCATTGATTTCTGGGTTAATTTCATCGCGCTCTGGAAGGCGAGTTAATGAACCTTCAAGTTTTTCAGCATCGAAAGATACAAATGCTGGACGTCCAAGAGTGGCTTCAACAGCTTCAAGGATTGCTGGTACTTTAAGTGATTTTTCACGAACTGAAATCACTTGACCAACTTCAACACGATATGAAGGAATATCAACGCGTTTACCATCAACAAGAATGTGACCATGGTTAACGAATTGACGTGCTTGACGACGAGTCGTTGCAAGACCTAAACGGTAAACAACGTTGTCAAGGCGACGTTCTAAAAGAACCATAAAGTTGAAACCAAGAGTTCCTTCTTTGATTTTTGTAGCCTGTACGAACAAGTTACGGAATTGTTTTTCACCAAGTCCGTATGAAAAACGTAATTTTTGTTTCTCAGCAAGTTGCAAACCGTATTCTGAAAGTTTGCTACGGTTGTTAGGACCGTGTTGACCTGGAACGTAGTTACGACGTGCCAACTCTTTACCTGTGCCTGTAAGCGATAAGCCAAGGCGACGTGATTGTTTCCATGATGGACCAGTATAACGTGACATATTGTATGTCCTCCTCTAAATAAATAATGAGGAAATAACCGTTTGAAAAATCCTGATTCGTGCAGGGGGTCTTCGCCTAAACAGCAAAGGTTACTAAATTTAGAACCACCTGTTGACGAGCTTCATATTTTTCTGCTATTATTTCACACAAATGACATTATAGCATTAAAAGGTAAAACTTACAATAGTTTTTCCTCCCTATTTATTTGATCTTCAATATCTGATATGGAAAGATTGACAACATTGTCAACTTTAATGTAAAGAAAGAACCTCTTATGAGGTTAAAATGTAATATCTATCTACTCTTGTTCTAGGTAACGAATCAAGGTTTTCTCCGTTAAGATGTCTGAATAAGTATAAGATTCAACGTAAGAATTATTGATTGCTCCTGGAACGTCTGAACTATCATTGTATTCAATGATAAACAAAGAGCTGTAAACTTCAATCAATCTACCGACTTTATTTTTTTCACGTTTTCGACCATTTTCAAGTGTCAACTCGACTAATTGCCCTTCGTGGGCTTTAATATCTTCTTTAATTTTCTTCATTTTTGCAACATCTGCAAATGCATCACTCATTTTTTATCTCTCTTTCTTATCTTTCCTCAAACTGGGCTATGGTTGAAAATTTATTGTACTCTTTTTGGAACATCAGCTTGACTGTTCCACGCGCACCAGCCCTATTTTTCTCAAGAATTACTTCAATCGTGTTATCTTCAACAGCTGCTTCAGCATCATCACCTTCTTTACGATAATAATCATCTCGATATAAGAAGGCTACAATATCAGCATCCTGCTCAATAGATCCTGATTCACGAATATCCGATAGCACTGGTCGTTTGTCTTGCCTTTGCTCAACGCCACGAGAAAGCTGACTTAGGGCAATAACTGGTACTTTCAATTCTTTAGCCAGAATTTTGAGTTGTCTTGAAATATCAGAAACTTCTTGCTGGCGGTTTTCTGGTTTGGTTCCTGTAATCAACTGTAAATAGTCAATTACAATCAGTCCTAAACCTCCAGCCACTTCTTGAGACAATTTCCGTGATCTCGCTCGAATTTCGGTGATTTTAATTCCTGGAGTATCATCTATATATATCGGTGCTTCTGCTAGAGCTCCTTGGGCAATAGTCACATTATTCCAATCTTGATCTGTCAATTGACCCGTTCTCAGACTATGTGAATCAACCATTCCTTCAGCTGCCAACATACGGTCAACTAAACTCTCTGCCCCCATCTCCAAAGAAAAAATAGCCACGGCCCTTTTTTGCTTGGTTCCAACATTCTGGGCAATATTCAGCACAAAAGCTGTTTTACCAACTGCTGGACGAGCTGCTAAAATAATTAACTGATCAGGGTGTAAACCTGTTGTAATCTTGTCAAGATCTCTAAAACCAGTTGGTAAACCTGTAACGTCTGAGGTCTGCTTGGAGCGAACTTCTAAGTTTTCATAATTAACTTTTAAAACGTCGGAAATTTTTCGAAAACCGCTACGATTACTATGCTCTTTAATCTCAATGAGCGCTTTTTCAGCTCCAGCGATAATATCTTCTGGACCAGAAGCACCCTCATAAGCTAGGTTGACAGTATCTGTCAATCTGGCAATAATTTCGCGTAACATTGCCTTCTCAGCTACAATTTTAGCATAATATTCCGCATTGGCACTTGTTGGGACACTATTAACTAATTCAACTATATAGGAGAGACCACCAATGTTTTGCAGGTCTCCCTGATTATCTAAAATCGCTCTAACAGTTGTTGCATCAATGGCATCATTGCGATCACTGAGGGTAATCATTGCCCGAAAAATAATTTTATGAGCATACTTGTAAAAATCGTCTGAGCTGATAAATTCTCTCACTGCAATGAGCTTATCAGGTGAGATAAAGATTGAGCCTAGGACAGATTGTTCCGCTAGTAAATCTTGCGGTTGAACTCGTAATTCAGCTACTTCAGGCAACCTCAACACCTCCAAATCTTATTTCATTTATGCATTATGCTTCTGTAATGGCTAATTTAATTTCAGCTGTCACTTCCTTGTGTAGTTTAACAGGAACCTCAACTAACCCAATGGCACGAATAGGGTGATCCAAGATAATATGGCGTTTATCAATTTTTAGTCCAAATTGCTTTTTCAACTCTTCTGAAATCTTTTTAGCGGTAATTGAACCGAATGTTCTCCCATCTGGGCCAACCTTTTCTTGAAATTGAACGCGTGTTTTTTCATCATCCAAAGCAGCTTTTACGGCTTTAGCTTCTGCTAAAATTTCAGCTTGGGCCTTTTCTTCCGCCTTTTGTTTTCCTTTTAACTCACCAATACTTTGATTTGTAGCTTCTTTAGCTAGGTTTTTCTTAATAAGGAAATTTTGAGCATAACCTGTTGGAACTTCTTTGATTTCTCCTTTTTTTCCTTTTCCTTTGACATCTGCTAAGAAAATAACTTTCATGATTCCACCTCTCCTGTTTCTTTCATTGTACTATCAATCGTTTCTAATAATAACGCTTTAGCTTGGGGGAGGCTAATATTAGTTAACTGACAAGCAGCCAGATTAAAGTGTCCTCCGCCTCCTAATTTTTCCATCACCCGCTGAACATTAATCTTACTTCGACTTCTAGCTGAAATAGCAATCTTATGAGATGCTGTCTCAACCAAGACAAAACTAGCTTCAACGTGAGCCATTGACAAGATAGTGTCCGCTGCTTTGCTGGCAATCACATTACTGTAAAGATTACCATTATCTCCTGCTGCCACAATGATGCTATCACCAAGGCGCTCGCCACGTAAGATGATTTCATTAACCTGCTTATACTCATCAAAATCAGTTGCTGATATTGTCTGAATTTCGACGCTGTCACTTCCTTTACTTCTCAAATAGCTAGCAACATCAAAGGTTCGGCTCGTTACCCTAGTAGAAAAGTTTTTAGTATCAAGCATAATACCAGCCATCAAAACACTGGCTTGTATTTTATTCAAGCGTTTTTTCGCATTTTGAAATTGAATTAATTCAGTTACCAGCTCAGCTGCACTACTTGCTCCACTTTCGATAAAGGTTAAAATGGCATTGTCAGGAAAGTCATCATCTCTTCTATGATGATCCACGACGATAACATCCTCAAATTGTTCATAAAACTCCTTAGAGAGCGTCAGTGATATTTTAGAGTGGTCAACCATTACCAAAAGGGATCTTGGGGTTACCAAGCCCATGGCTTGCGAAATGCTAATGAGACGAGTTTTTCCATCAGCTTGAAGGCGTTCGATAGCTCTCTCAATATCGGGACTCATTTCATCTGGATTGTAAACAGCAAAGCTATTTTCAATGATATTACTTGCAAAGAATTGCATCCCAACAGCAGACCCCAGAGCGTCCATATCAAGCTTTCTATGTCCGACAATAAAGACGTTATCCACCATTTTAATACGGTCTGAAATAGCCGTCATCATCGCCCGGGTACGTGTTCTTGAACGTTTAACGGTTGACACAGAGCCTCCACCAAAATAAACTGGATTGGTATGATCGGCATTTTCCCGAATAACAATCTGATCCCCACCACGAACAAGAGCGATATTGAGATTCTCAAGCGCTACCTGACCAATTTGGCTATGTTTCTTCTCGCCAAATGAAATCCCCATACTTAGGGTTAAGGGACGCTGAGCTTCCTGAGCTTCTTTGCGGAATTCTTCCAGAACAGAAAATTTATCATCCATTAAACCTTTTAACGTTTTAAAATCCGTAAAGAAGTAATAACGATCCATGTTGACACGACGGTAAAAAATCTGTTTTGACTCCATAAACTCATCAATGAAATTCGCCACAAATGAATTGATTTTGGAAGTATCTGCATCAGATAAACCATCGGTAATGTCATCATAATTATCAACAGAGATAATACCGACAACAGGCCTTAGCATACTAGCATCAGCAGATTGTCGATTCCCTACAAAACTATCAAAAAAGTAGAAAATCCCTGATGTCACATCAATGTAGGACGTATACTTATTACCAGAGACTTCAAATGTCTGCGAAATATCTCCTCGACGCTTTTCAGTGAGTATTTGTTGTATTAAATGATTTTGCAAAAGGCCATCTTCTGTTGTAAAAATCAATTCTGCATAAGGATTATACCACTCAACAGCATTGGTCTCTTGATCAAATTGAACCACCCCAACAGGCATTTTATCTAAAAGTGTTTTTAGATTATCTTCAGTCTGCTCATTTAATAATTCAATATGGTCTAAATCTGATAATTCATAAACTTCTTTTTGATACCAAAGAAGTGCAACAACAAATAATAAAACGAGAAAAATGGCTGATAATATCAGCATTTTTGATTGCATGATTCTAACACAAAGTGCTAGTAATCCAAATAAAATCAAGCCCATCATAATTAAATGAATGGTTTCAAAACGAAATCTTTTCATCCTCTAACCTCTTAAGCCCTTATTATACCATAAAACAGCCCTGAAATACAGAGCTGTCAGTCGCTTTGAGATTACAATTTCATGTCTGATTTAGGGTTTACGACGTGCCTTGCTATTTCCTTCTAAATAGACCATTAAAATACTAATATCAGCAGGATTTACCCCTGAAATACGGCTAGCTTGACCAATAGTTTCGGGATTAATCTTTTTAAATTTTTGACGCGCTTCAGTCGCAATGGAATCAATAGCATCCCAATCAATATTAGCAGGAATACGTTTTTCTTCCATGCGTTTCATCTTAGCAACCTGATCTAAGGCTTTGCGAATATAACCTTCATATTTGATTTCTGTTTCCAAAAGTTCAATAATTTTAGCATCTAAATCCTCAGCCGCAGGGCCAACAAAAGAAACTGCCGTAGCATAATCAATTTCTGGACGACGCATAAACTCTTTAGCTGTCATCGCATCGGTTAGTGGTTTAAACCCAAGTTCCTGCACACGATCATTCGTTGCTTTTACTGGTTTTAATTTGATACTGTCCAGACGTTTTAGTTCGTTATCAAATTGGTTTTTCTTAATTTCAAAAGCATTCCAACGGTCATCATCAACCAACCCAATTTTGCGGCCAATCTCTGTCAACCGCATGTCAGCATTATCATGACGTAAAATCAAACGGTACTCTGCGCGTGATGTCAATAAACGGTAAGGTTCCAAGGTTCCTTTCGTAACCAAATCATCAATCATAACACCAATATAAGCATCACTTCGCTTCAAAATAAGTTCTGGCTTACCTTGAACTTTAAGGGCAGCATTGATACCAGCAATAATCCCTTGACCAGCAGCCTCCTCATAACCAGATGTTCCATTGGTTTGCCCAGCTGTAAAGAGTCCTGAAATTAATTTGGTTTCAAGTGTCGCA
The DNA here is from genome assembly GCF_900636575.1 of Streptococcus canis. Classification (NCBI taxonomy): domain Bacteria; kingdom Bacillati; phylum Bacillota; class Bacilli; order Lactobacillales; family Streptococcaceae; genus Streptococcus; species Streptococcus canis. Next base: position 608,564 of record NZ_LR134293.1, on the reverse strand, counting down.
CGTAATTGATGAGGCAAAACAATATCATATTCAATAGCATAACCAGTGCGCATCATTTCAGCCTTCTCAAGTCCCTTGATAGAATGAATCAATTCTTTTTGAACATCTTCTGGAAGACTCGTTGACAACCCTTGAACATACACTTCCTCTGTATCACGTCCTTCTGGCTCTAGGAAAAGTTGATGACGTTCTTTATCAGCAAAGCGAACAATCTTATCCTCAATAGATGGGCAATAACGAGGGCCTACACCCTTAACAATCCCAGAAAACATCGGAGCTCTGTAAAGGTTCTGATTAATAATATCATGACTGGTTTGATTCGTATAAGTCAACCAGCATGGAATTTGATCTTTGAGATAGTCAGCATCTTTTGACATAAATGAAAAATGATTAGGTTTGTCATCGCCTGGCTGAATTTCCGTTTGATCGTAATCAATAGAAGATGCTTTGACACGAGGAGGCGTTCCTGTTTTGAATCTACCGATTTCTAAGCCAAGTTTTTTCAAATTATCTGCCAAGGTCACTGACGCTAAACTGTTATTAGGCCCAGATGAATATTTGAGTTCTCCTAAAATAATTTCCCCACGTAGAGCTGTTCCTGTTGTCACTACAACAGCCTTAGCCGCAAATTTTTGCCCTGTGGCTGTTAAAACACCTACAACTCGTCCATCTTCAACCAGAATATCATCAATCATGGTCTGACGAAGAGTCAAATTGTCTTGTTTTTCAACCGTATGTTTCATTTCACGAGCATAGAGAGATTTGTCTGCCTGAGCGCGTAGGGCACGAACAGCTGGACCCTTACCTGTATTAAGCATTTTCATCTGGATGTAAGTTTTATCAATATTTTTCCCCATCTCACCGCCAAGAGCATCAATCTCTCTTACCACTATCCCTTTGGCAGATCCTCCAATGGAAGGATTACACGGCATAAAAGCCAACATATCCAGATTAATTGTTGCTAGTAAAGTTTTACAGCCCATACGACTGGTAGCTAAACTCGCTTCAACACCCGCATGACCTGCTCCTACGACAATAACATCATAGCTTTCTGTAAATTCATGTGTCATTTTTTCAAATCCTTTATTTAAGTCTATTAATTAAAAATAATGTTCTTCAGTTTACCCTTCAATATGAACAATATGACCCGACCATTTAGCCAACTCGGTTTGTAAAAACTCAGGGACTAAATTAATCTGATCCAGCTCATGAATTGGAACCTATTCACAAACCTGTTGCTTGGTATTCTCCATCATCTCAAGTTTGGGTTCTTCTAAAGGCCGTACAAGATAATGAAATTCAATATTGTGCCAAAAAACATCGTTGATATAAAACCGATTTTCAACAACAAAAGCTAATTGTTCCACTTCAATGGAGATACCAATTTCTTCCAAAGTTTCACGTAAAACAGTCTCACGTGTTTTTTCACCTACTAGGCTTGCACCACCAATCGTGTAATATTTACCAGTTGCATCTCTGGTTAAAAAAATCTTATCATCTCTAACAATCAAAGCACTAGCTCGTAAACTAAAAGTTGTTTTGCCCCGAGTCGTTCTAAAATCTTGTTTCATTTGTTTCCTCGCTACATAGACCAAACCATAAAAAGAGCCAAAACCCGAGAAGATTGCAGGACAAAAAACCTACAATTTTCATGAGCTTTGACCATCATTCCGATTGTTACAATCTATTCTAAAGAATTACTTGGTAATTGTCAATCTTGGCTATTGTTAAATGGTTGACAATTCTATCAACCCTGTTTACAACTGTGTCAAGTTATTTAAATACACCTTGAATACCAATCAGGAGCATTTGAACTCCTATGACTGTTAACATCAAGCCCATCTTTCGTGTGATAACGCCCGTGATATTTTTGCCTAAAAAGTGAGCAATTTGTTTAGCACTGAGCAAAAGAAGATAGGTTAATAAACAAAGGAGCAAAAAACTGTCAATGTTAGGATACGGTATTCCCAATCTCCTTGAAATAAGGTAATAGCAGTTGCTATTGTACCAAATCCAGCAAATAATAGTATGTCCAAAGAAAAAATAGCATGCTCTGTCAATACAACCACTGCTATAATCACAAAAGCAATGGTTAAACTCTTACCAGCTATCCTTTTTGAAATCATCTGGTCATCATCTGTCTCAAGGAAAATGTAAGCTGGTAAATTAGACAAAGGATGCATAATGGTAAAGAAAACCATAAAGGTCAGGATAAATCTTGAAACCTTCTATATCTCCTCTTATCTCACGATGACAGTCTTAAATGTATTGACAAGCTTGTCCATCTTTATAGGCTATATCAATCATACCGCCACCAAGGCATTCTTCCCCATCATAGAAAACAACAGCTTGACCAGGAGTGATTGCTCGTTGAGGCTCTGCAAAAACAACTTCTGCCTTATCTCCTCTAACATGGACCGTCACTTGTGAATCTGGTTGACGATAGCGAAATTTAGCCGTACATTCTAATGTAAACTCTTCTGGCATATCACGTGTAAAGTGGATGACTGAGGCGTCAAGACTAGTTGACATCAAAGATTCATGGTAGAAACCTTGACCAACGTATAAAATGTTTTGTGATAAATCTTTACCAACAACAAACCATGGTTGATTATCACCACCATGCTGACCACCAATGCCCAGACCACCACGCTGACCAATAGTATAATACATGAGACCGGCATGTTCTCCCATATCACGACCATCAACAGTCATCATGCGACCTTTTTGTGCCGGTAAATATTGACTCAAAAATTGTTTAAAATTCTTTTCACCAATAAAACAAATACCTGTTGAATCTTTCTTTTTAGCCGTTGCAAGCCCTGCTCTCTCAGCAATTTCCCTAACTTCTGGCTTTTGCAAATGACCAAGGGGGAATAACGTTTTTTGTAGTTGTTCCTGTGACAGTTGGCTTAGAAAGTAGGTTTGATCTTTGCCATTATCAGCCCCACGTAACATGTGAACCGTACCATTTTCATCACGCTTGACTTGAGCATAGTGTCCCGTTGCTACATAATCTGCTCCTAAAGTCATTGCATAGTCAAGGAAAGCTTTAAATTTAATTTCCTTATTACACATGACATCGGGATTTGGGGTACGGCCTGCTCGGTATTCAGCCAAGAAATATTCAAATACTCTATCCCAATATTCTTTTTCAAAATTTACAGAGTAATAAGGAATGCCAATTTGATCAGCAACAGCTGCTACGTCTTTATAATCCTCAGTTGCCGTGCACACACCAAATTCATCTGTATCGTCCCAGTTTTTCATGAAGACACCGATAACATCGTAACCTTGTTCCTTTAAAAGCAGAGCTGTTACAGATGAGTCAACGCCACCACTCATACCAACGACAACACGTGTCTTTGAGTTATCTGTCATAAAAAATTCTCCCATCAATATAAGATAGAAAAAGATAATCATCATACAATAAATATATGATTCTTTTTCTTATCAGTTAACGTACGATTGAAGGTCGTCGTTTTCAAAAGTCGATTTGAAGGTCGATTTTGAAGCGCCGTTAGCGCAAATCTTATTATAACAATTACTGGTTGGAATGCCAATCATTTTACTGCTCGATAATTTTTTATTATAAAAATAATTTTTTATAATAAAATTGATATTTTTTGACTTTTTTCTGTTATAATAAACGTAGAAATAAAAACGGAGTTGCCTATGAACACACAAAAATTTCAATCAGTTTTTGACATCATTGGACCAGTTATGATTGGCCCATCAAGTAGTCACACCGCTGGTGCTGTCAGAATCGGCAGAGTAGTTCATTCCATCTTTGGAGAAATTCCTGATGAAGTGACCTTCCACCTCTACAATTCTTTTGCCAAAACCTACCAAGGACATGGCACTGACAAGGCACTTGTGGCAGGAATTATGGGAATGGATACTGATAATCCCGACATCAAACATTCTATGGAGATTGCCTATCAAAAAGGAATTAAGATTTACTGGGACATTTTAAAAGACAGTAATGCGCCTCATCCCAATACCGTTAAAATCAGTGTTAAAAAGGGTGATAAAAGCATGAGTGTTACTGGTGTTTCAATTGGTGGAGGAAATATCCAAGTGACAGAACTAAATGGTTTTTCTGTCTCGCTATCCATGAATACTCCTACTATCATTACAGTTCATCAAGATATTCCTGGAATGATTGCTAAAGTGACCGACATCTTATCTTCCAATGATATTAACATTGCGACTATGACTGTTACTCGTGAATCTGCTGGCGAAAAGGCCATCATGATCATGGAAGTTGATTCTAGAGAGTGTCAAGAAGTTGTCAAGCTTATTGCCAAAATCCCTAATATTCACAATGTCAACTTCTTTGACTAGAAAGGAAAGTTATGTTTTATACCATTGAAGAACTTGTCAAACAAGCTGACCAACAATTTGGTGGGAATGTTGCTGAATTAATGATTGCTACAGAAATCGAGATGACTGGTCGAAGTCGACAGGACATCGTTACGATAATGTCACGCAATTTGCAGGTCATGAAAGACTCTGTCAAGGAAGGTTTAACCTCAACAAAATCCATTAGTGGTCTAACAGGTGGTGATGCCCTTAAAATGGATAACTATATTAAGAGAGAAAAAAGTCTTGCTGACAAAACCGTCCTTAATGCTGTTAGAAATGCTATGGCTGTCAATGAATTAAATGCCAAAATGGGGCTAGTTTGTGCAACACCAACTGCTGGTAGTGCAGGATGCTTGCCTGCTGTCCTTGCCACAGCAATTGACAAACTTGACTTATCAGAAAAAGAACAATTAGAATTTCTTTTCACAGCTGGTGCCTTTGGCCTTGTTATCGGGAACAATGCATCTATTTCTGGTGCAGAGGGTGGTTGTCAAGCAGAAGTTGGTTCTGCATCTGCCATGAGCGCTGCAGCTCTTGTTAAAGCAGCAGGTGGAACAGCTTACCAAGCTAGTCAAGCTATTGCCTTTGTCATTAAAAACTTATTGGGACTTATCTGTGATCCTGTCGCTGGCCTAGTAGAAGTTCCTTGCGTCAAACGCAATGCTCTTGGAGCAAGTTTTGCCCTCGTCGCTGCTGATATGGCTTTGGCTAATATTGAGTCTCAAATTCCTGTCGATGAAGTTATTGACGCTATGTATCAAGTCGGATCTGCGATGCCAACTGCCTTTCGTGAAACAGCTGAGGGAGGTCTTGCAGCAACTCCAACTGGTCGCCGTTACACTAAAGACATTTTTGGAGAATAGCAAAGCCCTAGAAGATTATGTTGAAAGCCATTTTATTTGATTTAGACGGTACCTTGGTCGATTCAAGCTCTGGGATTTTAAATGCTTTTAGATACACATTTGACAACATGAATCAAATGTGCCCGACCAATAAAGTTCTGTCAACCTATATCGGTCCACCTTTAGAAACAACTTTTAAAGAATTTTTTGAAACCAAATAACCAATTGAGCAAGCTATCTCCTATTTTAGAATCTTTTATCAAAAACTGGCATTGAATAAGTAAGCTCTCTATGAAGGAATTGAAGCACTTTTAAAAGCTTCATTGAAGCTGACTTTGACCTATAGGTAACGACTAGTAAACATGAGTCGATGGCTATCCAAACGTTGACTAATCTAGACGTTGACAACTACTTTACAGCTATCTTTGGTCGCACTCCCAATCGTTGCCACAAGGTGATTCTTATCAAAGCTTGTTTAAAAACATGTCACTCAAAATGAAAGCGCACTCATTTTTGGTGACACTAATTTTGACTTTATTGGAGAAAAACAAGCTGAGATTAAAACACTTGGCATCACACGGGGGGACGTCAAGAAGAATTAGAAGTTAGTAGGGAGACTATATTATCACGCATCCCAATGATATTCTAAGTCTTATTAAATCCCTATAACAACATAATCTAAAAAAAGCCTACCATCAATTAATTTTTGATGATAGACTTTTTTGTTGGTATTACTTTTTCTTAGTAACCCCAAGCTGACAACCCTTGTGCACGATAAGCATTCAAAGCTGAATTCACTTGGTCTTGAACAGTTGCTGTTGAACCCCAGCCTGGCATCGTTTGGAATAAACCTGATGCACCAGAAGCATTGGCTGCACTCGGATTTCCATTTGACTCACGCGCAATGATGTGCTCCCATGTTGATTGTGGTACACCTGTTGCAGCTGCCATTTGTGCCGCTGCTTGACTCCCTACAGCGCCAGCAGTGTTCCCATTTGAAAGAACAACACCGCCTCCACTATAAGCAACTGGAGCTGCTGTGTATTGAACAGCCTGAGTGGCTTCTTGTTGTACCACTTGAGTTTCTTGTGTTGCTGCAGTCACTGTTGTTTCAGGAGTTGGAGCTGCCTCTGAAGAGGCACTTGTTGGTGCTTCTTTAGGTTCTTCCTTAGTCATTTCTGGGCTAGATTTTTTAGTTTTTTTGACGACTTTAGTTTCAGATTTCTTAGCGTATGATTCAGTATCAACATTTTTACTTGAAAAAGCAAAAATCACAGCTAACATAGCTACAGCAAATGCTATAACCCCAAAACTAAAATAACGTTGTTTTAAATTTTCTTTTTTAAACATTTAAATAAATACCTCACTTTTCTCTGTTATCCATAATATCTTTTAATTATTACCTCACCGTTGAAGATATATTAAAAATATTACAGAAATATTGATATTACAAGAATTTCTGGGGTATTTAAAAACCCTTCTATTCCTTTAAATGAAATTGAAGAGCTTTACTATTATTTAGAGTTATAGGGGATTCTTTAAGAAAAAAAGAAGACTCCCTAATAAGAAAACGGAACTAACTGCTAAACTATCTTTCAGTTGCCAATTTAATTGACGGTATTTCGTACGACCTTCTCCCCCCTGATAACCTCTTGCTTCCATAGCAACGGCTAAGGCATCAGCTCTTTTAAAACTTGATGCAAAGAGTGGAATTAAAATAGGGATAATAGACTTTACTTTTTGAATCAGATTCCCCTCACCAAAATCAACACCGCGCGCTTTTTGAGCATTCATGATACGAGTTGTATCATCCATTAAAGTTGGCACAAACCGTAAACTTAAAGAAAGCATTAACCCAATTTCATGAGCTGGAACCCTAAATCTTACCAAAGGGTTTAACAAAGATTCTACTGCATCGGATAAACTTAAAGGGGTTGTCGTTAATGTTAACAATGTTGAAAAGAAAATAATTAAAACAAAGCGCATAAAAATTAAAATGGCTTGACTTAATCCTAAATTAGTAATAATCAGTATTCCCAAACGAAAGATAACGATTCCTCCTTGGGTAAAAAACATCTGAAATAAAGTGGTAAAGAGGATAATACCAATCATTGGTTTCACCCCATTTAAAAAGAAAGATAATTTAATTTTTGATAAACAAACAATGACTAAGGTAAAGGTCAGTATCAATACATTTGTTACGACATTATTAGCCCAAAAGATAATGATAATATAAATAATCATTGCTAACAATTTACTTCTTGGGTCAAGACGATGAATGATAGAATTCCCAGGAATATAACGACCAAGAATCAATTTATCCATGCTTCAATACCTCTCTCAATTCTTCTAAAGTAACAGGTAAAGAAGAGATAGGCATACCTCTGTCAACCAGTCTTTGAGCAAATTTAGTCACCTTAGGAACACCTAACTGTTTTTCCTCCAAAAAATGAACTCGCTGAAAAACAGACTTAGGTCTACCTGATAAAATAATTTTTCCCTCTTCAAGCACATAGACAAAATCTGCATAATTCGCCACATCATCCATCAAATGAGTTACCAAAACAATGGTCATTCCTAATTGATGAAGCTTTTTAAACAGAGTCATTAACTCCTTGCGACCTTTTGGATCAAGACCAGCAGTTGGCTCATCTAAAACCAAAACATTCGGTTGCATTGCCAAGATGCCAGCAATAGCTACACGTCGCATTTGCCCTCCTGAGAGTTCAAAGGGATTCTTTTCAAAAAGATTTTCTGAAATCCCAACAAGAGCTAGTTTTTCACGTGCTAAAGCTTCTGCTTTCTCCTGAGAGACTCCGAAATTTTGAGGTCCAAAGGCCACATCTTTCAAAACTGTCTCTTCAAATAGCTGACTTTCTGGAAATTGAAACACCAGCCCCACATGCTTACGAACAGACTTGATTTCTTTATTTTTAGACTGATTAGTAATTTCCTGCTTGCCAACCCTAACAGTTCCCTGTGTCGGAATATGTAGCCCATTTAACAATTGCATAATGGTTGACTTTCCAGACCCCGTATGTCCAATAAAAGCTGTGTAAGAGTTATCTAAAATATCTAAATCAATGTCAAAAAGGGCACGCCCTTCAAAAGGAGTCCCTACTTGATATGTATAACTTACATTTTGGAAATTAATTGACATAATTGATTTTCTAATTCCTTTTCTGTGAGATAGTCAGCCTCAATCGGGTACCCCTCTTCTTTAAGCATTCGCACAACCGAAGCGGTAAAGGGAATATCAAGTCCCAACTGGAGAAGGTCATCCCCTCTTGCAAATAATTGTTCTGGTGTGGATGCCGATTCTACTTGTCCATCTTTCATTACTAAAACTCTGTCACTAAGAGCGACTTCATCTAAATCATGGGTAATGGAAATCACTGTTAACTGATAATCCTCACGAATCGACTGAATGGTCCGAATCAACTCTAAGCGTCCCTTAGGATCAAGCATACTAGTGGCTTCATCTAAAATAATGATTTTTGGCCTCATAGCAACAGCCCCTGCGATAGCAACACGCTGTTTTTGTCCACCAGACAAACGAGATGGTTCTCTATGTTTGAAATCTTGCATACCCACGAGTTGTAACGCATGGTTGACACGTTCTTTCATCTCTTGATGAGGAATTCCTTTATTTTCAAGACCAAAAGCAACATCATCTTCAACTGTTGCCCCTACAAATTGGTTATCAGGGTTCTGGAATACCATACCAATCTTATGACGAATGTCCCAGATATTTTTTTTCGTTAACAAATCGCCATCAACAAAAATGTCTCCGGACTCTGGCTCTAATAGACCATCAATCAAACGGACAGTAGTTGATTTTCCAGAACCATTGTGCCCAATAATAGATAACCATTCGCCTTGTTTCACATGAAACGAAACCTGATTTAACGTTGGCTTTTCTTGGTTAGGGTTGTAGCTAAATGTGACTTGCTTGAGTTCAATAATAGTTGTCATGGTTATTTAAAGGTATCCTTAAAAAGAAAGCTTGCTCCTTTGAAATAGTCATAACCAGAGTAAATGGTAAAGAAAAGAGCAATGTAGAGGAAGACATTTCCTAGAAATGTCCAATGGCACAGTAAGAAAATGACAGATAGCATTTGTGTCGTTGTCTTGATTTTTCCCGGCATAGCAGCAGCAAGAACCTTTCCACCTGTTTCAACAAGTAATAATCGAAGGCCTGTTACTGCCAATTCTCGACAAATAATAACAGCTGATACCCACGCAGGAGACAAGTCAAGTCCAACTAACATGATAAAAGCGGTCATGACAAGCATCTTATCTGCTAAAGGATCGGCAAACTTCCCAAAATTAGTAACCACATGCCACTTCCTTGCAAGATACCCATCTAAATAGTCTGTCAAGCTAGCAATTGCAAAAATAATCGCCGCAAAAATATGCCACCCAATTTCGCTAGAGAAAGAAGTAACAAGAAGAAAGAGGGGAACCATGATAATGCGAACAAGCGTTAATAAATTGGGAATGTTTTCTTTTTTTGTCATTTTCGTACCTTAATTATTGAATCTTAAATGTAATATAACTTAAATCAGTACTTGTCAAAGCAGATAAATCAACAGGTTGCCCATCAACAGTCACAGAGACACCTTTTGTAATACCAAGTGTCAAGAGAGACTCTGTGACGTCAGCAGGTAAAGTTGCAGTGTAAGTTGGAGAATCTTGTGTTAAGGTGATGCCACTTTCACCAATTTCCGAATTTGTTAAAGAAATCCAGCTATTTTCCGCCTCTGTCAATGAAACCGTAATGTCAACAGTTTCTTTTGATTTAGTAATTGTTGCTTCCAAATAGTTATCGGCACCTTCAGTCGTAATCTGAGTTTTAGGCTCACTGGAACTTGCTTTTGATGCTTCTTTGGCCTTTTTAGAAGCTTTCATTAAAGCTATTTCAGCCTCTTTAGCTCGTTGACCTTTTTCAAATTGCTGCCAAACAGCAAAAAAGATAAAGCTCACGATAGCCAAAGCAACCAAGCTTAAAATAACAACTGGAATTACCGTTTTTTTAGACCTATCATCATTGCTATAACGGCTTAAACGTGACACCTTTGCCTTCTTAGGAACTAAACGGTCATCCGCTTTAAAATGACTCATCGATGGCATAACCTTAGGAGGTGTTTTAGAATCCAAACCAACAGTTTTCACAGGAATAACCAGCGTTTCTTGAGCTTTAGAAGTCTCTGACAGCTTCACATATTCCGTACGCTGCTCGGCGGCTCGTTTTTCCTGCAAACGTTTCTGGCTCAACTTCTCTTCAACAATTTCTGTTACGGACTTGGTATCACTATTTTTTTTAGCGTTCACTTGATAATGATAACGCCGCTTTAAAGTAATAAAATCTAATTCGACAATATCAGCGTATTCTTTCAAAAATTGATCAAACTTTTCTTCTGGAATAATCTTAAATTGATCTAATTCCATCGCTAACAAGTAATGGGAAGAAATCCCCGTTTTCGATTCGATGTCATCTAGCGTGATATTTTTTCCAACACGTGATTCTCTTAAAACTTCACCGAGACTTTTGTCACTCATACAGGTACCTCAAAAATATTATAATAACTCCATTATAGCAGATTTTAACCTATTTTGGAAAGACAGTGAAATCTGAAATATCTGCTTTCTCAAAAAAGGCTTTACCAATAGCTAAAATATCTTTCAAGGTTATGGATTCTATAATTCTTGGAAGATCAAAATAAGTTTCTTTATCCGTCAAGTAAAGATTGAACTGACTGGTTAAGTGTTCAATAGAATCTAAGCTTTGAATAAAATCACCATACATTTCTTGCTTCAAGAGGATTAGATGCTTAGCAGTCAAATCTTTTGAATGGTTCAAATGTGTTAATTGTCGTCGAATCTGGTTAGACATGGCAATTGGTTCAGCAGTGTCAAGTGATACTAACACAAACTGAAATTTATCTTGAATATCAACTTCAATATCAAAAGAATCATCTATTTTCCCATCCTCATACCACTCATGATAGGTTTTAGAAGTCCATCCCAAAAGCATCGCCAACAATAGCTTTAAAGCTACACGATAAGTTAGTAAAGAATACTGATCTAAAGCTAAATGTCCTCGGAAACCAACTACTAATTTGGCAGTCGTGACCTCCATATCAATAGAAGATGATGTGACAACAGGATAATAATGTAGGGGCTCGATAGCAACCATCTTCTTCTCAGGACAAGGAAGAGTCTCTTGAAAGGTTTTAATGGCTAAAAAGTTTGCTTCAACATCAATGTCACCAACCACTAATAAACTCATATTGGAAGGGTGGTAAAAGTAAGAATGATGTGTGTCCAATAAACGTTTCGTTATCTCTTGAATAGAGTCCTTAGTCCCAGCAATATCATGAGCTAAACTTGTCTTTGGAAATAAATTTTGGAGGATACCGCTATAAGCCCGATAGTCAGGATCATCCTGATACATATCAATTTCTTGTTCAATGATTTTCCTTTCTCGATTAACAGACTCATCTGTAAAATTAGCAGATAGAACAAAAGACTGAAGAAGCTCTAAGCCTTTTTGAAACTCTTTAGCTGTTGAAAAGAAATAACTAGTTTGTTCAAAGGTGGTAAAGGCATTTGTTTCTGCTCCTAACTGTGTAAACTTTAGTGAGATATCCTCACCAGCCTTATCTTCAAAGAGTTTATGTTCTAAAAAGTGAGCAATGCCTTCTGGAGCATTTTGTAGTTTACCATCAACTGTCAACTTATTATCAAGCGAACCAAAATCGACTGTCAACATAGCCATTTTTTCTGAGTACCCTGATTTCTTTATAAAATAGACTGTTAAGCCATTAACCAGCCTTCCATAATAGAGAGTTTCGTCAATATTAGGATAATCTATCTTTACTAATTGTGTCATCTTATTTCCCCTCTAAAAAGTAAACCGTCTGGAGTTTTAAAAGATTCGCCATCTTAATGATATCTATTTTACTAACCTTGTCAATCTCCTCCATCCATTTTTCAATAGAGTAAGTTGGATCAATATAAGAAGACATATAGACCATCTCAATCATCGTTTTACTATAATCTTCTGATAGTAAGGCATTGCTCACCAGCATCAACTTTGTTTTTTTAACGAGTTGTCCTGAAAATCGGCCCATTTTAATATCATTTAATTCCTTGACAATTAATTGTAGGGTTTTGGTTCGATTTTGACTGTCAATCCCTGCGTAAACATCAAATAAACCTGTGTAAACATCAAAACGACACCCTATACTGTAAGCAAGTCCCTCCTCTTCTCTAATTTTTGTAAAAAAACGAGAATGTGCAAAGGAACCTAACAAACCATTTAAGACCACCAAAGCATAGTATTCTCTTTGTCCAAAAACCAAGGGAAAATGATAGGCTAGCTGTAAAATCGATTGGTTAACTGCTTTCTTTTCAATAGATTCTCTGATAAGATTACCCGCATCTTGTAAATAAAAGAAGTCTAATTTTTTCTTTCGGTTGTTAAAAGGAAATTGATGAAGTAATTGAACAACACGATAGTCATCGAAATCTCCTAGAACAAAAATATCAATCTGATCTTCATTGAGCATTTTATGAAATTCTTGATAGCTAGTATAGGCAGTTTCTTTCGCTATTAATTCAGGACTACCATATTTTGATACCTGTAAATCCTTATTAAGGTAAAACAACTCTTTTGCCTTGAGAGAACTGTAATAAAAAGAATCTTCTTTGTCCGATTCGACGTAACTAATTAAATTAGCTTTCTCAATATCAAAAACTTTAGGTTGGTACTGAGCAATTGACAACAAAGGAGAAAATAAAATGTCTTTTAACAAGTGAATCATCTCATCTAATACTTTCTCCCCCTGGAAGGCATATTTGTCTTGGACAAAGGTAATATCAATATCAACAATGTGTACTAACCCTTTAGTTGACACATTAGTTGACAGACTGGCACCATAAAGTTGTGCCAATTTCTCTCTAAAAAGTTTAGCGGTAGGGTAACTGTCATTAGCTGTTGCTAACATTTGGGCAACTAAGACCCTTTTTGCCACTGTCTTTTGGTTCAAATCACCCGAAAAGCGAAAAGTAATATGATTCGTTTTAAAACGTTTAGTCTTTATCAGATGAAGTTGAACTCCCTGAACAATTTTCATAATGTTTCCTTAATAAATAGTATGATCCTTACGATTATACCATTTTTATTCAACTTAGGTGAGTGATAACCTTCCCAATCCTTTACTCCTAAATAAAAAAGAAGCAGACTACTCGCTTCTTAGGTTTACTATAAAACAAGGACAATAACGCCTCTTAAAAAGTTCAAGATACTTTTTATTTTTAAAAATACAGACTATATTATATCAAATAAATTCTCACTTGGAAATAGGTTAATTCACTTCTTTTTTAGTTTATTTTGACTGGTTAAATTCTCAGTATAATTTCTAGTTTTCAACGACACCTAGAAGTTACTTTGAGATTTAACCTGTACAAAAAGTTTAAACTTTTTTTAAAAAAAGTATAGACAAATAGAATTAATCTGCTATAATAATAAGAGTGTTAAGGAGAACTTCTCTAAAACTTCTGGTCCGTTGGTCAAGGGGTTAAGACACCGCCTTTTCACGGCGGTAACACGGGTTCGAATCCCGTACGGACTATCAGAATTGTCATCGTGGCAATTTTTTTATTTTTCCGGCATAGCTCAGTTGGTAGTAGCGCATGACTGTTAATCATGATGTCGTAGGTTCGAGTCCTACTGCCGGAGTGATAAGACATTTCCTGAGATTTTCTTAGGATTTTTTTATTTAGTAAGACTAAGATAAAAGAGGTTATTCAATGTGAACAGCCTCTTTTATGCTATGCAAAACAAATAGAAGAAGCTATTCTTATTCGTTTCATCAAGTCACTTAAGATTCTTTCTTCTTCTCTGATAAAAAGTAAAAAAATAGTATAAGGTCATTCCTAGACAGGAAAAGAATAATCCTAATTTAAAACCATTTGGAATAAAAGTAAGAATGACTTGTCCGCTTCCTTTGGGGACAGTAATTTTGAGAAAGCCTCCTTGAGCTTTAGTAATAGGAATGACTTTTCCATCTTTTTGAGCTGACCACCCCTTATCATAAGGAATTGTAAAGACAAGTGAGCCAACTGATTTAGTCTTATAATTAGCAACAATCTTATTAGCTCTAGTCTGAACACGGACATCTTTTTGATTAATTTGATTAACAGCTTTGAGATATGATGCAATAGATAAACTATAAAAATGAGGTTCTTTAAAGCTAATCTGTTTGTTTTTTGGGAAAATAAAGGAGACTGTCGCCATCTTAGCTTCTTTAAAATAACCTAAATCAAAAAAGGAATAGGCATTATCTGTGGTGTATATGTAGCTATGATTATCAATACGGACACGGACCTCCTTTGTATCTGGATTTGAAAAAATAATATGAGGCATGCTCACATAGAGCTGACTGTGTTTGGGAATACTAACCTGATAAGTAATAATAGTTGATTGCTGAAAATTAGAAGCTTGTCCCGATACTTGTTGATTCAGCTGTTTAGCACCTGATACCAGATGAGAAGGTTGAAGATGAAAATAAGATAATGATTGGCCACTTAATTGGTTTAACAATCTGGTCTGGTTGTCAAGTGTGTTGACACTTAAATTGACATCTTTGTAAACACCATCTGTAAGCAAAGCTAAAGGACTACTATAATGATTTTGTGATAAAATCATGTTGCCACTGGTAGTCACTTTCGTAAACCCGAATTTAGTGATGGGTTTGTCACTAAGATTATATTTGACACCGAGTAAACTATCCATAATAAGGGTGTTGTTCTGGTACCTAAGGTTTAAATTTGTTCCTAGAGATTGAAAACCTAATCGATCGAGCAAAGAACTGGACAGGCGATTTCGAACAGACGAAAATTGTGATATTCCATGATAGTTATATTTCATGCTATCATTTCCGGTTTGAGGGGTTAACAGTTCCATCCTAAAAAAAGGTTGACTCTGTTTTGACACTGACTTAACAAGTTTATCAATGTCTTTTAGGTGTCTATTATAACCTTGACGGGTAGGAAATCCCCATTCTTGATGGATGCCGTTGAGTTGGTAGTAGGTATTTAAACTAGCTTCTAAGACTGTAAAGATAAGTGTAAAACTTATTAAAAAAGAGAGAGGGATCTGTTTATTTTTTGAGGCAATTAATAAAATAATATAGGCTGTTAGAAAAGCAAAATTAAGGAAAAAAAGACTAGGTGTTAAGAAATCATAATGTTGAGTGAAAAAATAAGGACTTGTCAATAGGAGACTTAGAAGAAGAAAAGCAATCCCTATTTTTTGTCTAGTAAATTCTTCTTGTCTTGAAAGGGCCTCACAAGCTAGTAGGATAAGTATTACCGAAAAAGCCCAGGCGTAACGATGTAAAAACATGTTTGGAGCATGCATGCCCTGCCAGAAAAGGTCTAAAGGTTGTAAATAGAAACTTGACACAATGAAAGCTAATAAAATGGCATTAGCTAATTTGACTTTTAAAGGAACACTTTTCAAAGTAAAATAAATGAGACTGAGTAGGAGAGGAAATAAACCTGTGTAGATCATAGGAAGAGCATTGAATTTGGTAGTATCATAAACTCCTAAAGACAGCTTAGCAGGAATATCTAAATACCAAGCATTACTAGTGATTAATTGTTTGATGGGAGAAAAAGTTTCTCCGTAGCTTGATAAATCTAAATAGGTAGGAAGTAGCATGACAGCACTTGTTAAGACAGCCATTAGTGACACTGTTGTAAATCTCAAAAAAGCAGTTAAGGCTAGTTTGAAACTTTTGAGTTGTAGAAGACAAATAAGAGCATATAGCAAAGAGAAGATAGCAACCATATAGCCAAAGTAGTAATTTTGGATAAATAATAGGCTGATGCTGAAGTAATATAAGTTCGTTTTCTTTTCTATGATGAGTTTAGTTAGCCCTAACAAAATCAATGGAAGAAGAATAAAAACGTCCAACCAAGAATTGAGTTCAAGTTGACTAGTTAAAAAACTCATTAAACTATAGGAAAGAGAGAGGGTCACTATTAAATAAGCTTTTATAGTAGGATAAAGCTTATGGAAAGCATAACAAGCTGTTAAACCAATGAGCCCAAATTTTATTAAGGTAAAAAAGTAGAGGGCGTCAGGCATAGAAGTTAAATTGAAAAAGAAAAGAAGAGGAGAAAGAAAACTCCCTAAATAATAACTTATTAGAGCATAAAAGTTTAGGCCTAAGCCGCTGGTAAAAGTGTAAAAGAGACTGTCAGAACCATGAAGAATATTTCTAAAATTTTGAGCAAAAATAACATATTGGTGAAAGGCATCGCTGGCTAGAATCGTTTTGTCACCATGATAAGTAATCCCCATTGATAGTAAAACAATAAACATGATGCTTAATGGTAAAAAGAAACTAGCAAAACCAGCAATTACCCATTTATGACGATGTTTCATAAGCTAGATAATCTTTCATTAAAGAGATTTAAAAAAGAGGCTAGGAAGAAGTCTTCTTAGCCACCTAATTTGTCGTAAGGTTTTATTTCCAAAGTTCCGCAACTCGAGTTTGAACTTCTGGATTGTCAAGGAATTCATCATAAGTTTCGTCAATACGGTCGATAACACCATTTTTGGAAATGACAACGATATGGTTAGCAATAGTTTGAATAAATTCATGGTCATGACTGGCAAAGATAACAGATTCTTTGAAGTCTTTGATACCATCGTTAAGACTTGAAATAGATTCTAAATCTAAGTGATTTGTTGGATCATCAAGAATAAGAACGTTTGATTTCAATAGCATCAACTTAGAGAGCATGACACGGACTTTCTCACCACCAGAAAGAACGTTAACTGATTTTTTAACTTCATCTCCAGAAAAGAGCATTCGTCCTAAGAACCCACGTAAAAAGGTGTCATCGTCTTCCCCTTTTGAGGCAAATTGACGTAACCATTCAAGAATAGATTCTTCCGTGGCAAAATCTTTTGAATTATCTTTTGGAAGGTAAGAACGGCTTGTTGTTACTCCCCATTTGATAGTTCCTTCGTAATCAATGTCACCAGCAAGGGCACGCATGAGAGCAGTTGTTTGGATATCATTTTGTCCAATAATAGCAGTTTTATCACCTGGACGTAGAATAAAACTAATATTATCAATGATTTTTTCACCATCAACAGTGACAGAAAGGTTTTCAACGGTTAGGAAGTCATTTCCCATTTCACGTTCTGCTTTAAAATTAATAAATGGGTATTTACGGCTAGATGGGACGATTTCCTCTAATTCAATCTTATCAAGCATTTTTTTACGAGAAGTAGCTTGTTTTGATTTAGAGGCGTTAGCTGAGAAACGAGCAACGAATTCTTGTAGTTCCTTGATTTTTTCTTCTGCTTTGGCGTTACGATCAGCTTGCAAACGAGCAGCTAGTTCAGAAGATTGTTTCCAGAAATCGTAGTTACCTACGAAGAGTTTGATTTTACCAAAATCAAGATCAGCCATGTGGGTACATACTTTATTTAAGAAGTGACGGTCATGGGAAACAACGATAACTGTATTTTCAAAATCAATCAAGAAATCTTCTAACCATGAAATAGACTGAATATCAAGACCGTTGGTTGGCTCGTCAAGTAATAGAACATCTGGTTTACCAAATAATGCTTTAGCAAGAAGAACTTTCACCTTGTCTCCATTAGCTAATTCACTCATATTTTGGTAGTGAAGGTCTTCTGGAATATTTAGATTTTGGAGAAGCTGTGAGGCTTCACTCTCTGCTTCCCAGCCACCTAATTCAGCAAAGATACCTTCTAATTCAGCAGCACGGACACCATCTTCTTCTGAAAAGTCAGCTTTCATGTAAATGGCATCTTTTTCTTTCATGATGCTGTAAAGCTGTTCGTTTCCCATAATAACTACATCAATAGCACGCTCTTCTTCATAGTCAAAGTGATTTTGTCGAAGAACAGAAAGGCGTTCGTCAGAGCCTAAAGAGATATGACCAGTACTTGGTTCAATATCTCCGGCAAGGATTTTAAGGAAGGTTGATTTTCCGGCACCATTGGCACCGATTAAGCCGTAAGTATTACCAGCTGTGAATTTGATATTAACATCATCAAAAAGTTTTCGATCACTAAAGCGTAGTGATACATCAGAAACTGTAAGCAATTTGTCACCTCATCTTATTTATCTAATCTTCATTGTATCTAAAAAAGCCCCTTTTTTCAATCAGAAAGGGACTAATCGCTACTACATCGGTAATAAAACATCTTTGTCTTCACGTTTGTATTGTTTGGTTAAACTGAATCCTCGTCCCATTACTTGAGCTGCTGGCATGACAATGGTAAAAGCGGTATCGTCAATTTCAAGGATTTTTTCTTGAAGTGCGGGTAATTCATAAGTGGACACGATAGCCATCAACATGACTTTGTCTGATGTGGTATAACCACCACGAATAGGGATTTTGGTCACTCCACGGTCCATAACAGTTGTGATATATTCTTGGATAGCTTGATAATCTTTGGAAATTATCATGACATTCTTTGATGAATCGAAACCATTTTCCATGATACTAATTACATATCCGATGATTAATAAACCAATAGTTGAATACATGACGTCATCTGCAGAGAGAGCCATTAACCCCATGAGAACACTAATACCGTCAATAATAGTCATGGCAACTCCTAGAGACAAAGGAGAGTATTTGTGAAGGATTTGGGTCAAAATACCTGTTCCTCCCGTTGAGGAATTTCCCCAAAAAACCATTCCTAGACCAATTCCACAAATAATGCCGCCAAAAATCGCTGCTAACAATTGATTGTGCGTTAAGGTAGGTAATTGATTGGTTAACCGAATAGCAATAGGATAAATCCATGAACCGTAAAGTGTTTTGATGACATTTTGTTTCCCAAGAAAGAAATAGCACATTAATAATAGAGGAATATTACTCAGCATTAAAAAGAGTGATGGACTGATGCCAAAAAGGGCTTTCATGACTACTGAAATACCGACCATACCACCAGAAGCAATATGATTATTAACAAACATGGTGTTAAAACCAATGGCGGCGATAAAGGTTCCAATGGTAACAAGTAGCAAATCAATAACTCGTTTTTTCATGCTTTTAAAAGCTCCTTTTCTAATGCTTAAAAATGGTAGATTCATTATCTCTTAAATGGGCTGAGACCGTCAAGACTTATTTTTTAAAAATTTAAGGAACTTGACAAATAACCCGAAATTTCATAGAATAATGCTACGTTAGAAAAGTAATCTTTTCCTTGTTTTTAGAGAGTTAGCGATTGGTGGAAGCTGACAACAAGCAAGATGAAATGGGCTAATGGTTATTTTGAGAGGAAAACATAACTTTCAGGTCGGCACCCCTTATCGTGCAACTTCTTAATTATAGAGAAGATTGAGATACTATCCTGTTTTATCAGAGATATTAATTGAGGTGGTACCGCGTATTACTTGTCATGACGCCCTCACGCTGTTTTAGCGTGGGGATTTTTTAATGTGAAGGAAAAAACTGGGGAGAAATTGATGACAAAACCAATTATTTTAACTGGAGATAGGCCAACCGGTAAATTACATTTAGGGCACTATGTTGGAAGTTTAAAGAATCGTGTCATTTTACAAAATGAAGACAGATACAATATGTTTGTTTTCTTGGCTGACCAACAAGCTTTGACAGATCATGCTAAGGAATCAGAGTTGATTAAAGAATCTATAGGGAATGTCGCTTTGGATTACCTTTCTGTAGGTTTGGATCCAAGCCGATCAACGATTTTTATTCAAAGTCAGATTCCAGAATTAGCTGAATTGACCATGTATTATATGAATCTAGTATCGTTGGCACGTTTGGAAAGAAACCCAACCGTTAAAACCGAAATTGCTCAGAAAGGTTTTGGCGAAAGCATTCCATCTGGTTTCCTTGTTTACCCTATCTCACAAGCAGCTGATATTACAGCTTTTAAAGCTAATTTTGTTCCCGTTGGAAATGACCAAAAGCCAATGATTGAACAAACACGTGAAATTGTGAGAAGTTTCAATCATACTTATCACACGGAATGCTTAGTAGAACCTGAGGGGATTTACCCAGAAAATGAAAAAGCTGGGCGTTTACCTGGTCTTGATGGCAATGCCAAAATGTCTAAATCATTGGGAAATGGAATCTATCTTTCAGATGATGCTGATACTGTCCGCAAGAAAGTCATGAGTATGTACACCGATCCAAATCATATTAGAATAGAAGATCCGGGTCAAATTGTAGGCAATATGGTTTTCCACTACTTAGATATTTTTGGGAGAGAAGAAGACCAAGCTGATATTGAGGCTATGAAAGAACATTATCAGAGAGGTGGTTTAGGAGACGTCAAAACAAAACGTTACCTTTTAGATATTTTGGAACGCGAATTGGCTCCAATTCGTGAAAAACGTTTAGAATATGCCAAAGATATGGGAGAAGTCTTCCGTATGTTACAAGAAGGAAGTCAAAAAGCTCAGGCTGTAGCGGCTCAAACGTTATCAGAAGTCAAGTCAGCAATGGGAATTCATTATTTCTAAACACTTGGGAGTGGGAAAGAATTTATAGCAATCAACAAAGAGTTCGTTTTCCCACCCCCGCACAGTTGATTAGGCTATCTTTGAAGATTGACAAGAGAACAAAGATGCCAATCAACCACTGCGTCTTGCAATGCTAGCTTAAATAAAATTAGGAGTTGGACTTTTTACCCAGCTCCTTTTTAGCTGCTAAAAAATAAACCTGACTTTTGACATTAGGTTTGATAAAGAAAAAGTCTGATAATTTAGTTATTCTAGCTGTTATGAGAGATATAGAAACATTTTGTTGACAAATGATTTTAGCGTGATATGATAGTAACAATAAAAAAATAGACTAGGGAAGTATTCCCTAAACTAAGAGAAAAGAGGATTATCTTAATGTCAAATTGGGACACTAAATTTTTGAAAAAAGGCTACACCTTTGATGATGTCTTGCTCATTCCGGCAGAAAGTCATGTTCTTCCAAATGAGGTCAGTCTAAAAACGAAACTTGCAAACAATTTGACATTAAATATCCCAATTATTACAGCAGCTATGGATACTGTTACTGACAGTAAAATGGCTATTGCAATTGCGCGTGCAGGTGGTTTAGGTGTCATTCATAAAAACATGTCTATTGCTGAGCAAGCAGAAGAAGTTCGCAAGGTAAAACGTTCTGAAAATGGTGTCATCATTGATCCATTCTTTTTAACGCCTGAACACAAGGTTTCCGAAGCAGAAGAATTGATGCAACGTTACCGTATCAGTGGTGTACCAATTGTTGAAACTTTAACAAACCGTAAGTTGGTTGGTATCATTACTAACCGTGATATGCGTTTTATTTCTGATTACGATGCTCCTATTTCCGCTCACATGACCAGTGAACAACTGGTTACGGCTGCTGTTGGAACAGATCTTGAAACTGCAGAGCGTATTCTTCATGAACACCGTATCGAAAAGCTTCCTTTGGTTGATGATAGCGGTCGTCTGTCTGGTTTAATCACCATCAAAGATATTGAAAAAGTTATCGAATTTCCACATGCTGCTAAAGATGAATTTGGTCGTCTTCTGGTCGCTGCTGCGGTAGGTGTTACCTCAGATACTTTTGAACGTGCTGAGGCCTTGTTTGAAGCTGGGGCAGATGCGATTGTTATTGATACAGCACATGGTCATTCGGCTGGTGTTCTTAGAAAAATTGCTGAAATTCGTGCTCACTTCCCAAATCGTACCTTGATTGCTGGAAATATTGCCACTGCTGAGGGAGCGCGTGCTCTTTATGATGCAGGTGTCGATGTTGTTAAAGTGGGTATTGGTCCAGGATCTATCTGTACCACTCGTGTGGTTGCAGGTGTTGGTGTTCCTCAAGTTACTGCTATTTACGATGCTGCTGCTGTTGCTCGTGAATATGGTAAAACCATTATTGCCGATGGTGGTATTAAATACTCTGGTGATATTGTGAAGGCTCTCGCAGCTGGTGGAAATGCTGTTATGCTTGGTTCAATGTTTGCAGGTACTGATGAGGCACCAGGAGAAACTGAAATCTATCAAGGTCGTAAATTCAAAACTTACCGTGGAATGGGCTCTATTGCAGCGATGAAAAAAGGGTCAAGCGACCGTTACTTCCAAGGTTCTGTCAATGAAGCTAATAAGCTAGTTCCAGAAGGTATTGAAGGACGTGTAGCATACAAAGGAGCCGCTTCAGATATTGTTTTCCAAATGTTAGGTGGTATCCGCTCAGGTATGGGCTATGTTGGAGCAGGTGATATTCAAGAATTACATGACAATGCTCAGTTTGTTGAAATGTCAGGTGCAGGTTTGATTGAAAGCCATCCGCATGATGTCCAAATTACAAATGAAGCACCAAATTATTCTGTTCACTAAGATGAGAGTAAACTAATCTAGAGGCTGAGACTAGACTCAGCCTTTTTTAGTGAATCATATTGTATTTTCCTACCAAATAAGCTATAATTAGTTCTCGTGTGAAAACACTTTAATGATAGAAAATTTATAATGTTGTAAACTTACTGTAAAGGAGATAGCATTTTGGAAGGTATTTTGTATGCACTTGTTCCCATGTTTGCTTGGGGAAGTATTGGTTTTGTCAGTAATAAAATTGGTGGTAAACCCTCACAACAAACGTTTGGAATGACTTTAGGGGCTTTACTATTTGCACTGGTTGTTTGGTTGATAGTTAGACCTGAAATGACCTTGCAGCTTTGGATTTTTGGTATTCTAGGTGGTTTTATCTGGTCGATTGGTCAAACAGGTCAATTTCACGCCATGCAATACATGGGGGTCTCCGTTGCTAATCCCTTGTCAAGTGGCTCTCAACTTGTCTTGGGAAGTTTAATCGGAGTTCTTGTTTTTCACGAGTGGACGAGGCCTATGCAATTTATAATAGGAAGTTTAGCCCTCTTGCTTTTAATTATTGGTTTCTACTTTTCAAGTAAACAAGATGATGCTAATGCACAAGTAAATCATCTCCACAATTTCTCAAAAGGATTTAGAGCGCTCACTTATTCAACTATTGGTTATGTGATGTATGCGGTATTATTTAATAACATCATGAAATTTGATGTGCTCTCTGTTATCTTACCGATGGCAGTTGGTATGGTGCTTGGTGCCGCAACCTTTATGTCATTTAAAGTATCGTTTGATCACTATGTGATTAAAAATAGCGTTGTTGGATTACTTTGGGGAATTGGGAATATTTTCATGTTGTTAGCTGCTTCAAAAGCAGGATTAGCAATTGCCTTTAGTTTCTCACAGTTAGGTGCTATCATTTCTATTGTTGGAGGCATTTTATTCCTAGGTGAAAGCAAAACTAAAAAAGAAATGCGTTGGGTTGTGACAGGTATTATCTGTTTCATCGTAGGTGCCATTTTATTAGGTATTGTCAAGTCTTGATCATATTGTTATAGTAAAAGAGGATTCAGCAAGCTGGATCCTCTTTCTATTATGAAAAGTTAGTCTCCCAAAGTTAATTTTTGGGATGTAGTACAATTTTCTTTTGTTATTTTACATTTTGGAATCAACTCGAATGGTTCCTTTTGTCACCTGAAAAATACGGATATTTTTTGGTAATTGTGATAGATGATCCAAGCTTGTTGTTGTGATAAAAGTTTGGACATTTTCTTTCATCACTGTTTTAAGTAGCTTTGTTTGCCGTGTATTGTCTAACTCACTCATGACATCATCCAATAAAAGGATAGGATTATCTCCTGTCAAGTCTTTCATTAAACTGACTTCAGCCATTTTTAAAGAGAGTATAAGGCTACGGTGTTGTCCTTGGCTTGCAAAATTAGCATTCATATCATTAATGTAAAAAGCCAGATCATCTCGATGTGGGCCCACACTGGTAGTTTTACGGAAGGAATCTTTCTGATGATTTTTTTTAAGTAGCTGTAAGAATTGCTTGTAAATTTCCCCTTTGTTTTCAAAAGGAACTGAGGAGTCATAAGCAAGTGAAAGGTTTTCTAAATCATTTGAGATGGCTTGATGGTGCCTATTAGCCTCTTTTTCTAGGGCATTGATAAAATCACTGCGATGTTCCATTACTCGGCTGCCATAATCAGCTAATTGTTCATCTAAAACAGCTAGAAAATCTGCGTCAATATGTTGGGCACTCTTTAAATAAGTGTTACGTTGCTTCAGTACATGATTGTAATGTGTCAAATCTGATAAATAAATAGGCTTGATTTGTCCCAAATCAACGTCAATGAATTTGCGGCGCAGACTAGGAGCTCCTTTGACCAGTTGTAAATCTTCTGGTGCAAAGAGCACAACCATCATGATTCCAATGTAGTCAGACAATTTCGCTTGCTTTAAGGAATTGATTTTTGTCACACGTCCTTTGTCTGAAAGGTTAATTTCCAAATCAACAGTACCACTAATGCGGCTAATCTTACCAGAAAGGGAGACACTTGACTGGTCAAAGTGGATTAATTCTTTATCAATCCTCGTTCGATGGCTTCTTGTGAGCGATAAAAAATAGATGGCTTCCAGAAAATTGGTTTTTCCTTGAGCATTATTACCAATAAAGACATTTAAACCAGAAGAAAATTCGGCAGAAAGCTGGTTGTAATTACGATAATGTTTTAGTTGTAATTCTTTGATCCACATATTAAATCCCCGGAAAGCGGACAGGTACGGCGGTTTTCCCTTTTGTTTTAGTGTCAGATTTTCGTGACTTTCTTTTATCAGTTTGACGTTTTTGTGGCTTAGAAGCTGATTTTTTATTGGTTTGGTTCATTTGTTTGACTAAGGCAGCAACACGTCCCTTTTCAGCCATTTCTTCAGCAAATTCTTCTTTTTCTTCTTGACTTGGTTCAATAATAGTAATAGTTATATCTTGATCAGGCAGAGAAATCGTATCACCAATTCTAATTTTTTTACCGCGGCGTTTTTCATTTTCTCCATTAAATAGAACAGTTGTTTCAGCAAGGAATTTCTTAACAGCCCCCCCACTTTGGATAATTCCTAATTCTTTTAGTAAAGCTTGAAGGGTAATAAATTCTGTAAATAATTTGTATGTCATACTTATCTCCATTTTATAATTCAAGTCATTATAGCATAAAAAGAGAATAAATAATAATAGGCCAAATTTCAAGTGTAAGTTAGCCAGTCTGTAAAAACTCTTTAGGAGATTTGTAATCAAGTAGTTTCTTTGGGTAGTTATTAATCCCATTTTCAATAAATGCGACTTGTTGTTGAGTCGCATTTTTACTTCCCTTTGGTAACCAACGCCGAATGAGTCTGTTGTGATTCTCGTTAGTTCCACGCTCCCAAGAAGAATACGGGTGGGTATAGTAGATATAATCAGGATCAAAAACTTCTGCTAAACAACTGAATTCAGTACCATTATCAGCTGTGATAGAGTTAATCTGATAGACTTTCAGAATAGACTTCAAGGCTTGATTCACTGAAGAAGCCGACTTATCTGGAATGAGTCGGATGATTTGGTAGCGGCTTTTTCTGTCTGTCAGCGTCAGTAGACACTCGTTTTTTGCCCGAGTTTGAATAACCGTATCAATTTCAAAATCACCGCTATGCTCACGATTGTTAATGCTTTCAGGTCGTTCCTCAATAGACTTTCCAGCAGGCTTAAAATTGGGGCTAGCTTGCTTTTTTTGAAGCTACATTCTTTCGAGGATAAAGCCTGTCAGCCTTGGTCAAGCCTAGTTGTCCATGATGAATCCAGTAATATATCGTTGAAATAGGAACGTTGACACCTTTTGCCTTCACCATCATCTCAGGAGAGTATTTTTGTTTGATGTAGTGAGTCATCTTTTCCTTAAGTTCTTTGGTTAGAGTCATCTGCTTAACAGAACGTTTACGATTGTTTTGATAGGCTTTTTGAGCGAAGTCAGCAGAGTAAACTTGTTCATATTTCCCCTGACGTACTTATTGTCTAACTTGCCCACGTTTGACTTCGTTGTGAATGGTTTGAGGAGCTTTAGCTAATCTTCTCGCTATTTCACGATTTGACTGTCCTTCTAGAAGCCAATGGTCAATCATTCGACGTTCAGCTAGTGTCAACTGTTTACTTTTTGGTGTATAATAGTCTTGCCTCTCAGAGCCTTTCTAATTGTTGTTGTGGTGATGACAATTATACCTCTCTGAGATGTTTTTTGATACCCTTAGGTGGCTAACTTCATTTTAGAACTTTCTAACTTTTTGTACAATTGTCAATGATGTGAGACCGAAAGTGAAAGAAAGTAAAACATGATATGATATTGTCTACTAGGAACTAGCTCCTAGTAGACTTTTTCTGATTTCAATAGGTGACTTCCAATTAAGCGTCTGCATAGGAAGCCTGTTGGAGAGATAGAGCTAGCGTTTCATCTGTTTGATGAGGTCGTCGTAGGAGTAAAATTTCAAGTGGCGGTAGAAGCGTCTGTTGTCATTTCGATGGCTGCGTTCGACTTTCCCATTATGTCTAGGCGTACGAGGACGAATACATTTGTGTTCGATGCCCAGTTGTTGGCAGAGAATATCCAGAGGGTGTACTTGCTTGGTTTCTTTAAAATGTGTGAACTCAACGCCATTGTCAGTTTGTATGATTTGAGGCTTATAACCGAAGTGTTTGATAGCCATTTTGACAAAGAGAACAGTAGAATGAGAACTCTGTTCTTTGAAAGGGAAGATCAATCGTTCTCTGGAAGCTTCATCCATCATATTTTTCAGGTTTTCTTTGAAGAATCCTAGCTTTCTCAAGACACGAAAGAGCGCGCAAGGCTGTCGGTCACAACCTTTTTTGGTTTTCAGCTTGTAGAAGATTTCAATGAGAGTGGCAGTTGGATTTCTGCGGATACAGTTTTGAATTCAGGTCAACTCTTGCATGGTATGTGCCTTTGGATGAGGTTTGAGCGGTCTATGGGATTTGTCTCTGAGAGACTCTTTCGTTCCATCGAAATGCTTATTCCAACGCATGAGAGAGGCTTTTGAAACGTTGTATCTTCTGCAGAGGAAGTTGACAGAGGCACCGTTACGATAGGTTAGAACGGCATGATAGCGTGTATCAATTGTATGTGGCAAATAACGAAGATTTTGTGATACACTAGTCACGAGAAGATTCCTTCATGATGGTTGTGTGGTTACTATTATCATATCAAGGTTTCTTCTTTTTTGGTACCTAAGGTCTCACATCTATTGTAACGCTACACCTGCTCATCAACACTATCAAAATAACCGTTGACAGGCTTAGATGATTTTTGTTAAAATAAGGGAGCTAAGGTCTCATAGCTCAGCTGGATAGAGCATTCGCCTTCTAAGCGAACGGTCGCAGGTTCGAATCCTGCTGGGATCAGATAATAAAAAAGCACTGATTTGTCAGTGCTTTTTTGGTCTTTGAATCATTCCTCTTTTGTTTCACACGAAACCCACTTTATTTATGATAGGGACTTCCTTGTGCAATCATAAAAGCGCGATAAATCTGCTCAGTAAGAACCAGCCGCATTAGCTGATGAGGTAGGGTTAATAAACCAAAGCTCATTAATACGTTGGCCCTTTTTTTAATTTTAAGATCAAGTCCAAGACTTCCTCCAATAATAAACGTAATATTTGAATATCCCTTAGTAGTTGTTTCTGATAGTAATTGACTGAACTTTTCTGAAGGAAATTGTTTTCCTTCAATGGCTAAGACAATGACGAAATCACGTTGCCCAATTTTCTTTTCAATGCGCTGAGCTTCTTTCGCCATAATCAATTGATTTTCAGCTTCACTGGCCTTATCCGGTGTTTTTTCATCAGCTAACTCAATCATTTCAAATTGACAAAAACGTGAGAGTCTTTTCTGATATTCTAAAATGCCATCTTTCAAGTACTTTTCTTTTAATTTTCCAACACAAATTAGTTTTACTTTCATACCTGTCATTGTACCATAGAAGCTAAACTTTTTACACAGTTTATCCACATGTTTATTTCTTTTCATCTTATAAAAAAGCCTTTATTACTAGCTTTTATTTCCCATCAGAAAAAGTTTTCCACAAGTTGTGGATTACTTTTCTTTTTCCTTTTTTTAAGGTATAATTAAGCAAAGTTTTATAAGCTATGGGAAAATTATTCGGAGGTAAGAACATGCCCACTATGAAACATATCTTAAAATTCTTAGGTATTACACTCATCGGATTTTTAGGAGGAATCTTGGCTATTGTTACAGTTAATAATACTAGTCAACAATCTTCTTCTACGTCACACTCAGGTAGTGCAACAACCAGTAAAATGGTTTTCAATAATACCACTGATACTACAAAAGCTGTTAACGTTATTCAAAATGCAGTGGTATCCGTTATTAATTATCAAGATGATCCTTCTTCATCTTTGTCTAATCCTTACATAAAACTTTTTGGAGAGGATCAGGCAAAAGAAAATAAGGATGCTGAACTAACAATTTTTAGCGAAGGTTCTGGTGTCATTTATCGAAAAGACGGTAATTCTGCCTATGTTGTTACTAATAATCACGTTATTGATGGTGCTAAGCGCATTGAAATCCTTATGGCTGATGGATCTAAAGTGGTTGGGGAATTAGTCGGCGCTGATACCTATTCTGACTTAGCAGTTGTCAAAATTTCTTCTGATAAGATTAAAACAATCGCGGAATTTGCTGATTCAAGCAAACTTAATGTTGGAGAAGTAGCTATTGCTATAGGTAGTCCTTTAGGAACTCAATATGCCAATTCTGTCACCGAAGGGATTGTTTCAAGTCTCAGTCGTACTGTTACCTTAAAAAATGAAAATGGTGAAACTATTTCAACCAATGCTATTCAAACAGACGCTGCCATTAATCCAGGAAACTCTGGTGGTCCACTCATTAATATCGAAGGACAAGTCATCGGAATTAATTCAAGTAAAATTTCCTCTACACCAACTGGTAATAATGGTAATAGCGGAGCTGTCGAAGGAATCGGCTTTGCTATTCCATCTAGTGATGTTATCAAAATTATCAAGCAATTAGAAACCAATGGAGAAGTCATCAGACCTGCCCTTGGTATCTCTATGGTTAACTTAAATGATTTATCAACCAATGCCCTTCGTCAAATCAATATTCCAACCAGTGTGACAAGTGGGATTGTAGTCGCTTCTGTTCAAGCTGGCATGCCAGCTACAGGTAAACTTACTCAGTACGATGTGATTACCGAAATCGATGGTAAAGCCGTCAACTCAATTAGTGATCTTCAAAGTAATTTATATGGACATAACATTAATGATACTATCAAAGTAACCTTTTACAGAGGGACAGCAAAGAAAAAAGCAGACATCAAATTAACGAAGACTACACAAGATTTAAGTAAAGCGCAATAAGCTTTCTGCTATCTGATAAAAGATTAAGTAAAGCAGCCCAGAAGGCTGCTTTACATTGGTATTGTTAGCATTAATCTTAGCCGTTGAGAGAGGTTTATGACAGAATTATTGATACAAATTCCCATTGAAGATATTGTGGCAAATCCCTATCAGCCAAGACTTCAATTTAATCAAAAAGAGCTTGAAGACTTAGCAAGGTCAATCAAAGCAAATGGACTTATTCAACCTATTATCGTTCGAAAATCTGATATTTTTGGTTATGAACTAGTCGCTGGAGAACGACGATTTAAAGCTTCAAAAATAGCAGGACTAACCAAAGTACCAGCTATTGTCAAAACAATATCAGCACTTGAAAGCATGCAACAAGCCATTGTTGAAAATTTACAACGAGCTGACCTAAATGCCATCGAAGAAGCCAAAGCCTACCAGTTACTTATTGACAAAAATAAGATGACTCATGAAGAGGTTGCCAAATATATGGGGAAATCCAGACCCTATATTAGCAATACCTTGCGCTTGTTACAACTACCAGATTCTATCCAGAGAGCCGTAGAAAATGGGGACATTAGTGCTGGTCACGCGCGAGCCTTATTGGCTTTTTCTAATGAAAAAGAACAATTACTATATGCCACTAAAATCAAAAATGAAGGCATGAGTGTTCGACAAATTGAACAATTGGTTACTCCGAAACCAAAAAAATCAAAAAATGACAAGGATATTTTTGTCACTTCTTTAGAAAAACAACTCGCCAAATCTCTTGGCTTAAAAGCAACTATTAAGTTGATATCACATCAGACTGGCCACTTGCAATTACCTTTTGCTAATGAAGATGAACTAAACAGAATTATCAACAAGTTACTTTAGCTTGTTGATAGTCTGTTTTTTTAGCTTTACTTTTCCACAAAAAAAATTAGCCAAGACCCCTTTATTCTCAGCTATCTTTTTGTTTTCCACAGCTTGTGGAAAAGTATCATTCACACTGTGAACTCTCTTTCCACAAGCTGTGGGTAAGTGCAACTCTTCTTCTAGGATTTGTGGAAAACTAGAATGATTTATGATAGAATAGTCCTAGAATTATCCACAAGAAGGAACCACGTATGACTGAAAATGAACAAATTTTTTGGAATAGGATCTTGGAGTTAGCTCAAAGCCAGTTAAAACAGGCAACGTATGAATTTTTTGTTCATGATGCACGCTTATTAAAAGTTGACAATCATGTCGCAACCATTTACTTAGATCAAATGAAGGAACTTTTTTGGGAAAAAAACCTCAAAGATGTGATTCTAACAGCTGGTTTTGAAGTTTATAATGCCCAAATTGCCGTTGACTATGTTTTTGAAGAAGATCTGATTATTGAACAGAACCAAGTCTCAGCAAATCAAAACTACCAGCAGCAAGTGGTAACTCCTCTACCTGCTGTCACTTCAGATTTAAACCCTAAATATAGTTTTGAAAATTTTATTCAAGGTGATGAGAATCGTTGGGCTGTTGCAGCCTCAATAGCAGTAGCTAATACGCCTGGAACAACTTATAACCCTTTATTTATTTGGGGAGGGCCTGGTCTTGGAAAAACTCACCTATTGAATGCCATTGGCAATTCTGTACTTTTGGAAAATCCAAATGCTCGCATCAAGTACATCACAGCTGAAAACTTTATTAATGAATTTGTTATTCATATTCGCCTTGATACCATGGATGAATTGAAAGAAAAATTTCGTAATCTAGATTTACTCCTTATCGATGATATCCAATCTTTGGCTAAAAAAACGCTCTCTGGGACACAAGAAGAATTCTTTAATACCTTCAACGCTCTCCATAATAATAACAAACAAATTGTCCTAACCAGCGATCGGACACCAGATCATCTCAATGATTTAGAAGATCGATTAGTAACTCGCTTCAAATGGGGATTGACAGTTAACATTACCCCACCTGATTTTGAGACTCGTGTGGCCATCTTAACCAATAAGATTCAAGAATATAACTTTATTTTCCCTCAAGACACCATTGAATATTTAGCTGGACAATTTGATTCTAATGTCAGAGATTTAGAAGGTGCCTTAAAAGATATTAGTCTGGTTGCTAATTTCAAACAAATTGACACGATTACCGTTGACATTGCTGCTGAAGCTATTCGCGCCAGAAAGCAAGATGGTCCTAAAATGACGGTTATTCCCATTGAAGAAATTCAAACGCAAGTTGGAAAATTTTACGGTGTTACCGTCAAAGAAATTAAGGCTACGAAACGAACACAGGATATTGTTTTAGCAAGGCAAGTTGCCATGTTCTTAGCGCGTGAAATGACTGATAACAGCCTACCTAAAATTGGGAAAGAATTTGGAGGCAGAGACCATTCAACAGTCCTTCATGCCTACAATAAAATCAAAAATATGATTAGTCAGGATGAAAGTCTTCGCATTGAAATTGAGACCATCAAAAATAAAATAAAATAACTTGTGGAAAAGTCCCTAGGTTGACCACAACTTATCCACAAGTTGTGAACAATCTCTTTTGTCCATGATAAATGGGATTCGTGAACTTATCCACGATATACACAAGACCTACTACTACTACTAAATATTATACTTATAGATAAAGGAGTCCTCATGATTCAATTTTCCATAAATCGTACCTTATTCATTCAAGCTTTAAATGCGACTAAACGTGCTATTAGCAGTAAAAATGCTATTCCTATCCTTTCTACCATAAAAATCGATGTTAGCCCGTCAGATATTACCTTAATAGGCTCTAATGGTCAAATCTCAATTGAAAATACCATTCCTGTTAGCAATGATAATGCTGGCTTGTTAATTACGTCTCCTGGCTCTATTCTTTTAGAAGCTAATTTCTTTATTAATATCATTTCAAGCTTGCCAGATGTGAGTTTGGAGTTTAAAGAAATTGAGCAGCACCAAGTTGTTCTAACCAGTGGCAAATCAGAAATTACTCTAAAAGGAAAAGACGTAGAACAATATCCTCGTCTCCAAGAAGTCTCAACAGAAAATCCTTTGGTTCTCAAAACAAAAGTATTGAAATCGATTATTGCTGAGACAGCTTTTGCGGCTAGTTTGCAAGAAAGTCGTCCTATTTTAACAGGAGTACATATTGTTTTAAGCAATCATAAAGATTTCAAAGCTGTTGCAACGGACTCACACCGTATGAGTCAACGTGTTATTACCTTAGATAATACCTCAACAGACTTTGATGTGGTTATTCCAAGTAAATCATTGAGAGAGTTCTCTGCGGTATTCACAGATGATATTGAAACCGTTGAGGTTTTCTTCTCGTCAAGTCAGATTTTATTCAGAAGTGATCACATTTCTTTTTACACACGTCTCTTGGAAGGAAATTATCCTGACACAGATCGTTTATTAATGACAGACTTTGAAACAGAGGTTGTTTTCAATACACAATCGCTTCGCCATGCTATGGAACGTGCCTTTTTGATTTCAAATGCCACTCAAAATGGTACCGTTAAACTTGAAATTACTCAACATCATATTTCAGCTCATGTTAATTCTCCAGAAGTTGGTAAAGTAAACGAAGATTTGGATATTGTTAGCCAATCTGGTAGTGATTTGACTATTAGTTTCAATCCAACTTATCTTATTGAATCTCTAAAAGCTATCAAGAGTGAAACAGTTAAAATTCATTTCTTGTCACCAGTACGACCATTTACCTTGACACCAGGTGATGATGAAGAAAGTTTTATCCAGTTAATCACCCCAGTCCGTACTAACTAAGAGAAAAGCTTCCCATCTGGGAGCTTTTTTTGTTATCATAAGACATAGCAACTAAGATAAGTGAGGAAAGTTATGTACCAATTGGGATCACTAGTTGAAATGAAAAAACCGCATGCCTGTACAGTAAAAGCAACAGGAAAAAAAGCCAATGAGTGGAAAATTATCAGATTGGGAGCCGATATTAAGATTCAATGTATCAATTGTGATCATATTGTTATGATGAGCCGGTTCGATTTTGAACGAAAATTAAAAAAAGTGTTGTAACCTTAAAAAGCTTTAGGGATACATTGTTGAGAATGGCTCGCAACCATTGGTTGCCTCTATAAGTGCTGGACTCTGTTTGAAGTCAGATGTTATAATAAAGCTACTAAGAGAGAGGTAGACAAAGAAAATGTCAGTATTTGCCAGACAATTAAAGAAATACCGGTTAAACAAGAATTTGTCACAAGTTGCCTTAGCTGAACAACTTTTCATTTCTCGACAAGCTATCTCAAAATGGGAAAATGGAGATGCGACACCAGATTTAGATCATGTGGTGAGATTAGCAGAGATTTTAGAAGTATCACTAGATGAATTGGTCTTAGGTGAACCGATTGACGAATCGATAAAAAATAAAAATGATGAAGATAATTTAAATCTTTTAAAGGGGAAAGAGTTTGTTTTAAATCCTGAAACTGGCAAGTATGAGAAACGAGATGGCCTCACGATTTTGCTTGCTTTATTATCAGAACTTTGGTGGTATATTTTTTTCATTCCAATTATTTTGATATGGATTTCAGCTTTTTTCTAAAAAAATAAAGAGTCTACGGCTTCATGGTAGGCTTTTTTAGATACATTTATGCTATAATAGTTGTGATTGAAATTTTGAACGGAGACTTAGTAAATATGGCTTTAACAGCAGGTATTGTGGGCTTACCTAATGTTGGTAAATCAACTTTATTTAATGCAATTACAAAAGCAGGAGCAGAGGCTGCTAACTATCCTTTTGCAACTATCGATCCTAATGTGGGAATGGTTGAAGTACCAGATGAACGTCTGCAAAAATTAACAGAGCTTATTACGCCTAAAAAGACAATTCCAACTACATTTGAATTTACTGATATTGCGGGTATTGTTAAAGGAGCATCTAGAGGGGAAGGTTTAGGTAATAAATTCTTGGCCAATATCCGTGAAGTGGATGCTATTGTTCACGTGGTTCGTGCTTTTGATGATGAAAATGTTATGCGTGAACAAGGTCGTGAGGCTGCTTTCGTGGATCCAATGGCTGATATTGAGACCATCAATCTTGAATTGATTTTGGCTGACTTAGAGTCTATCAATAAACGTTATGCGCGTGTTGAAAAAATGGCTCGTACCCAAAAAGATAAAGATTCCGTGGCCGAATTTGCTGTTCTTGAAAAAATCAAACCTGTCTTAGAAGATGGTAAGTCTGCTCGAACGATTGCGTTTACAGAAGAAGAACAGCGTATTGTCAAGCAATTATTTCTATTAACAACAAAACCAGTCCTCTATGTGGCTAATGTTGATGAAGACAAAGTTGCTGATCCAGGCGATATTGATTATGTCAAACAAATTCGTGACTTTGCGGCTACTGAAAATGCAGAAGTAGTTGTGATTTCAGCGCGTGCGGAGGAAGAAATCTCAGAATTGGACGATGACGATAAGACAGAATTCTTAGAAGCCATCGGTTTAACAGAGTCTGGCGTTGATAAATTAACGCGTGCTGCCTACCATTTACTTGGTCTTGGAACCTATTTTACAGCCGGTGAAAAGGAAGTCCGTGCTTGGACATTTAAACGTGGAATCAAAGCGCCGCAGGCTGCTGGTATTATTCACTCTGACTTTGAGAGAGGATTTATCCGTGCAGTAACTATGTCTTATGACGATTTAATGGCTTATGGATCAGAAAAAGCAGTTAAAGAAGCAGGACGCTTGCGTGAAGAAGGAAAAGAGTATATCGTCCAAGATGGTGACATCATGGAATTCAGATTTAATGTGTAGTCACACTAAAATAATATCAGAAGGTTGGAAGAAGATTCCAGCCCTTTTGGCATTCTAGAAAGAGAAAATATGGTAAAAATGATTGTTGGTCTGGGAAACCCAGGCTCTAAATATGAAAAAACAAAACATAATATAGGCTTTATGGCTGTTGACAAGATTGTCAATAATCTTGACGTTACCTTTACAGAGGATAAAAATTTTAAAGCGCAAATAGGAAGTACCTTTATTAATCACGAAAAAGTTTATTTTGTAAAACCAACAACTTTTATGAATAATAGTGGCATAGCAGTAAAAGCATTATTAACCTACTATAATATCTCAGTGGAAGACTTAATTGTTATTTACGATGATTTGGATATGGAAGTTGGTAAATTACGCTTACGTAGTAAAGGTTCAGCAGGAGGACATAATGGTATTAAGTCGATTATTGCTCATATTGGTACGCAGGAGTTTAACCGAATTAAAGTAGGTATTGGACGACCATTAAAAGGTATGACTGTTATTAACCATGTGATGGGGCAATTCAATACTGAAGATAATATTGTTATCTCTTTAACCCTTGACAGGGTTGTCAATGCTGTCAATTTTTATTTACAAGAGAATGATTTTGAAAAAACAATGCAAAAATTTAACGGGTAATCATGAATATTTTAGAATTAGTTAGTCAGAACAAGAAAATCCAAGCTTGGCATTCCGAGTTGACTACCTTAGGAAGGCAGTTAGTAATGGGACTGTCAGGTTCAAGTAAAGCAATAGCTATGGCGTCAGCTTACTTGGATTATCAAGAAAAACTAGTTATTGTCACTTCAACACAAAATGAGGTTGAAAAATTATCTAGTGACTTATCCGAGCTACTTGGTGAAGAACTTGTTTTTCAATTCTTTTCGGATGACGTAGCAGCTGCGGAATTTATTTTTGCTTCAATGGATAAGACATTGTCAAGGATAGAAGCTCTGCAATTTTTATTAGATCCTAAGACTAGAGGAATTTTACTGGTTAGTCTGTCAGGGTTAAGAACCTTATTACCTAATCCCAAGGTTTTTGAAAGAAGCCAAGTAAGCCTTAAGGTGGGACAAGAATATGATAGTGATACTCTGACCAAACAGCTTATTACTATTGGTTATCAAAAAGTGTCACAAGTTATTAGCCCTGGAGAATTTAGTCGCCGAGGTGATATTCTTGATATTTATGAGATAACGCAAGAACTTCCTTATCGATTGGAATTTTTTGGTGATGATATTGATGGTATCAGAAAATTTAATCCAGAAACTCAAACGTCATTTGAACAAGTAGAAGAGTTATTGGTTTACCCAGCTAGTGATCTTATTTTTGAAGTTAGTGATTTTCAGAGAGGAATTGAACACCTTGAGGAGGCTCTAAAGACGGCAAAAACTGAGAAAAAAGCCTATTTAGAAGATTTATTAGCTGTTTCAAAAGATGGGTTTAAGCACTCAGACATTCGCAAATTTCAATCTCTGTTTTACGAAAAAGAATGGACCTTATTAGATTATATCCCAAAAGGAACTCCTCTCTTTTTCGATGATTTTCAAAAATTAGTGGATAAAAACGCAAGATTTGATTTAGAAGTTGCTAACCTCTTGACAGAAGATTTACAGCAGGGTAAAGCTCTCTCTAATCTTCACTATTTTGCGGATAACTATCGCGATTTTCGTCATTATAAGCCAGCTACTTTCTTTTCAAACTTTCACAAGGGTCTCGGTAATATTAAATTTGATCAGTTGTATCAACTGACCCAATATGCCATGCAGGAATTTTTCAATCAATTTCCGTTGCTAATTGATGAGATTAAACGGTATCAAAAAAATCAAGCTACAGTTATTGTTCAAGTTGAGTCTCAGCAGGCTTATGAACGCCTTCAAAAATCCTTTCAAGACTATGGCTTCCACCTTCCTTTAGTGAGTGCTGATCAGATTGTTTCACGTGAATCACAGATGATGATTGGGACTATTTCTAGTGGCTTTTATTTTGCAGATGAGAAATTAGCTCTAATAACAGAGCATGAAATCTATCATAAAAAAATCAAACGCCGTCTTAGACGTACTAATATCAGTAATGCGGAGCGTTTAAAGGATTATAATGAATTGGCTGCAGGCGATTATGTGGTTCATAATGTCCATGGTATTGGCCGATTTCTTGGAATCGAAACGATTCAGATTCAGGGAATTCATAGAGATTATGTGACCATTCAGTATCAAAACTCTGATCGCATTTCTTTACCAGTTGATCAAATTAGCAGCTTATCAAAATATGTTTCTGCTGATGGAAAAGAACCTAAAATTAATAAACTCAATGATGGTCGTTTTCAAAAGACAAAGAAAAAGGTCGCTAAGCAAGTAGAAGATATTGCTGATGACCTTCTAAAATTATATGCTGAAAGAAGTCAGCAAAAAGGATTTTCATTTTCACCAGACGATGAGTTGCAACGAGCTTTTGATGATGATTTTGCTTTTGTGGAAACGGAGGATCAAATTAGGTCCATTAAAGAAATTAAAGCTGATATGGAAAGCACACAGCCAATGGATCGTTTGCTGGTAGGCGATGTTGGATTTGGTAAAACAGAAGTAGCTATGAGAGCAGCCTTTAAAGCGGTGAATGACCACAAACAAGTAGCTGTCTTAGTTCCAACCACAGTCTTGGCCCAGCAGCACTATGAAAATTTCAAGGCTCGCTTTGAAAATTACCCTGTCGAAATAGATGTCCTAAGTCGTTTCCGTAGTAAAAAAGAGCAGGCTGAAACGCTAGAACGTGTTCGAAAAGGTCAAATTGATATTATTATTGGAACCCATAGACTCTTATCAAAAGATGTGGTTTTCTCAGATTTAGGATTGATTGTGATTGACGAGGAACAACGATTTGGCGTTAAACATAAAGAAACGCTAAAAGAATTGAAAACCAAGGTTGATGTCTTGACATTGACAGCGACTCCGATTCCTCGAACCTTACACATGTCAATGCTTGGAATTAGAGATTTATCTGTCATTGAAACACCACCAACCAATCGTTACCCTGTTCAAACCTATGTTTTGGAAAATAATCCAGGTCTCGTTAGAGAAGCTATTATTCGTGAAATGGATCGTGGTGGACAAGTTTTCTACGTTTACAATAAAGTTGATACGATTGACAAGAAGGTTGCAGATCTAAAAGAATTAGTTCCGGAAGCTTCTATCGGTTTTGTTCATGGGCAAATGAGTGAAATTCAACTAGAAAATACTCTAATAGAC
This sequence comes from Streptococcus canis, assembly GCF_900636575.1. Taxonomy (NCBI): domain Bacteria; kingdom Bacillati; phylum Bacillota; class Bacilli; order Lactobacillales; family Streptococcaceae; genus Streptococcus; species Streptococcus canis. The sequence goes on along the minus strand of NZ_LR134293.1, from coordinate 570,030 downwards.
TTTATTAATGGGGATTATGATGTGCTTGTTGCAACGACAATTATTGAAACAGGGGTTGATATTTCTAATGTAAATACTTTGTTTATTGAAAATGCTGATCACATGGGACTGTCAACCTTGTATCAACTTAGAGGTCGTGTAGGAAGAAGTAATCGTATTGCCTATGCCTACCTTATGTACCGTCCAGATAAGGTTCTAACAGAGGTGTCAGAAAAACGTTTAGAAGCAATCAAAGGCTTTACCGAGCTAGGTTCAGGATTTAAGATTGCTATGCGAGATCTATCTATCCGAGGAGCAGGTAATATTTTAGGGGCATCTCAGAGTGGTTTTATTGATTCTGTCGGATTTGAGATGTATTCTCAATTATTGGAACAGGCTATTGCAACTAAGCAAGGAAAAACGACTATTCGTCAAAAAGGTAATGCTGAAATCAATCTTCAGATTGATGCCTATTTGCCAGCTGATTACATTGCAGATGAGCACCAAAAAATTGATATTTACAAACGTATTCGAGAAATGGAATCTAAGGAAGATTACCTCAACCTCCAAGATGAAATAATGGACCGGTTTGGTGAGTATCCTGATCAAGTGGCTTATTTGCTGGAAATTGGTCTGTTAAAATATTACATGGACAATGCTTTTGCAGAATTACTTGAACGAAAAAATAATCAAGTAACTGTTAGGTTTGAAAATACTTCTTTACATTATTTCTTGACACAAGATTATTTTGAAGCCTTATCAAAAACACATTTAAAAGCAAAAATCAGTGAATATCATGGTAAAATTGATATTGTTTTTGATGTTCGTCATCAAAAAGATTACACGATTTTAGAAGAATTGATGTTATTTGGAGAAAGCCTTAGTGAGATTAAATTTAGAAAAGCAGCCTCATCTTCTTAAACAAGCGAGTCTTTTGATTACTGTCAGTGGTTTGGCATCAAAAATTTTGGCTGCTATTTACCGCATCCCTTATCAGAATTTAGTAGGAGACAGGGGATTTTATGCCTATCAGCAAGTTTACCCTTTTCTTGCTATTATTTCTGCGCTTAGCTTGACGGCTTTACCAAATCTTGTTGCTAGCCTATCACAAAAAAAAGATGAAGTTCAACTGACAGCTTTTATGAAGTTACAATTATTGGCTAGTTTGGGACTTTCTCTTGTTTTTTTCCTTGGACATCAGCAAATTGCCGAATGGATGGGAGCTCCCAAATTAGGAACAGCCATTTACTTAACTAGTCTTATATTATTAACAGTCCCTTTTATCTCTTTTTATCGAGGCTTAGCACAGGCAGATTTAAATATGGGACCAACTGCTATTAGCCAAATACTTGAACAAATTATCCGTGTTGCCATTATTATGCTAGCAGCTATCTGTTATGTCCGTTTTGATTGGTCAATTTATAGGACTGCTACGGTGGCTGCTAGTGGTAATTTAGTAGCTAGTGGAATTGTTTTAGCTTACTTGGCAAAACATAGTTCTTTTTCCTTAAGACAGTATGTAAAACAATTTTCTTTCTCATTAGGAGATTGCCGTCAGCTAGGCCAATCAAGTTTTGTTTTCATTCTTTTTTCCATTTATTTACTGCTGTTTCAGTTACTAGATTCTCTATTTGTTAAGAATAGTTTAGTCAATGCTGGTTATTCTAATCAATTAGCTGAAATCAGTAAAGGAATTTTTGACAGAGGGCAACCCCTTATTCAATTTGGATTAATTTTTTCAACGGCCTTGTTTACCAGTTATTTGCCTAAGTTGACCCAGTTATATCATTATAATCAAAAAGCTTATCAGACTCAAAATCAAGACTTTTTGGCATTTCTCTTTTATTTCAATGTGACTTTGACCGCTGGTTTTATGAGTATTTTGCATTTGATGAATCGTGTTTTATTTCAAGATAATAAGGGATGGCTGGCATTAGTGTGTTACCTCCTCACCATTATTTTATCCAGTACTATTCAGTTTTTTCATCAAAAATGTTTTATTGAAAATCGAGTAGGTCAATCACTCGCTATTTTATTGATAGGGTTAGCCTGTAAATTAGGATTGACACCTTTGTTAACATATCACTACGGCATTGTAGGGAGTTCTTTGTCAACTGTAATTCCTTTGTTTGTAGTATTTAGCTGTTATATTTTGTCAATGCCAATGAAGTGGACTTTTATTTGTAATGGCAAATTTTGGCTAACAGTACTTTTAATGGTGTCTTTAATCACTGTCTGTCAAGCTATGTTGCCTTTTCAAGGCAGACTAGGCGCTCTGATAAATTTGTTATTATCAACGGGAGTTGGCTTTGTTAGCTTTTGGGTGACGTGTCGAAAAAGCCATGTGTTTGATGAGAAACTATGGTCTTTTCTACCATTTAAGGAATAAAAATGATAAAATAGAGAAGATTGCGAGGTAAATCATGAGACTAGATAAATATTTAAAAGTATCACGTATTATAAAACGTCGTCCAGTCGCAAAAGAAGTTGCTGATAAGGGACGTATTAAAGTCAATGGCATTCTAGCTAAAAGTTCGACGGATTTGAAACTCAATGATGAAATTGAAATTCGATTTGGAAATAAACTGTTAACCGTGCGTGTTCTTGAGCTGAAAGATAGTACAAAAAAAGAAGATGCCCTTAGCATGTATGATATTCTCAGTGAAACAAGGATAGAAGCCAATGAAGAATCCTAGCATTGTTCAATTAAACAATCACTACATCAACGAGGAAAACCTAAAAAAGCGCTTTGAAGAAGAAGAGATTCAAAAACGAAATCGTTTTATGGGATGGATTCTTGTTAGTATGATGTTTTTGTTTATTTTACCAGCTTATAACCTTGTCAAAAGCTATGTGGGTTTTGAGAAACAAAATAAGCAGGTTATCAAATTACAAAAAGAATATAAAGCGTTGGAAAAAAGTACAAAGAGTGAGAAGAAATTGGCTGAGCAGTTAAAAAATGATGACTTCGTCAAAAAGTATGCTAGAGCTAAATACTATTTATCACGAGAAGGAGAAATCATTTACCCGATTCCAGGGTTATTACCAAAATAATGATGGACAATATTGTAAAAAAAATTGAAACATTTCTAGCTTTTTCTGATGAGAAATTAGCAGAGCTAGAAAAAGAAAACCAGAAGCTTAAAGAAGAAAATAAGTATATCGAAATGATTTAGAAAGGAGCAAACATGAAAAAATTATTAGCAGCTATGTTAATGACCTTTTTCTTGACTCCTTTGACAGTTATTAGCACGGAAAAGACAAATCAGTTTTCAAAAGCAACTCTTTACCAATTACGTCAAGATGTTGTTCAATCAACAACTTATTATCATCAGCTTCCTATCAACCCAAATCTTTATCAAACAACGACAGTTTATACGGACCCTGAGTTGACACTGCCTGCAAAATCTTTAGAACCTAATCATAAATTAGAAATCAAATCACTTGTCATCAATAAACAGACAGTTCCTATTTTTGAGTTATCAGATGGAACCTATCTTGAAGCTAATCGACGTGTGATTTATGAGGATATCATCCTTAATCAAGTAGATACTGATCTCACTTTTTGGACGCAAAAACAAATGACTCTTTATTCAGCGCCTTATGTATTAGGAACACAGGAACTCCCATCTCCGTTTACTGTTGCTCAAAAAGTTCATGCTAGCCAAATGGCACAAACAGAGCATGGGATTTATTATCTCATTGATTATAAAGGCTGGGTATCCCAAGATGATTTATCTCGTTTTGACAATCGCATGCAAAAAGTTCAGGAAATGCTATCTCAAAAATACAATAAAAGTAATTATTCTATTTTTGTAAAGCAACTTGATACACAAGCCAGCGCCGGTATTAATGCTGATAAACAGATGTACGCAGCCAGTATTTCCAAGTTAGCACCGCTTTATAGTGTTCAAAAACAAATTCAAGAACACAAACTAACAGAAAACAAATCACTGAAATACATTGATGATGTTAATCACTTTTATGGGGATTATGACCCGTCAGGAAGTGGTAAAATTAGTAAAAAAGCTGATAAGGATGATTATAAAGTTGGCACGCTTTTAAAAGCAGTTGCGCAACAATCGGACAATGTGGCCACTAATATTTTAGGGTACTACCTATGTCATCAGTATGATCAAGCTTTCCAATCAGAAATAAAAGCCTTATCAGGAAGCAATTGGGATATGGAAAAACGGTTATTATCTTCCCGTGCTGCTGCCAATATGATGGAGGCTATCTATTATCAAAAAGGTCAGATTATTTCCTATCTTTCCGATACAGCATTTGATCAAGAACGTATTTCAAAAAATATTACTGTTCCTGTGGCTCATAAAATCGGTGACGCTTATGATTATAAACATGATGTCGCTATCATTTACGGGGAAACTCCATTTGTCTTGTCTATTTTTACAGATCAAGCTACCTATGATGACATTACAGCTATTGCAGATGATGTTTATGGTATTCTAAAATGATGACTTATCAAGAAATTTACAATGAGATTCAAAAACAAGCTTATTTTGACAAGCATCACCGTGTTTTAATAGCTGTATCTGGTGGAGTAGATTCAATGAATTTACTGCACTTTTTGCACCTTTATCAAGAGAATTTCCAAATTAGGATTGGAATTGCCCATGTTAATCATAAACAAAGGGCTGAATCAGACATGGAGGAAACTTATTTACGAGCATGGGCCCAGGATCACAATATTCCCATTTATATATCGTATTTTGAAGGAAAATTTTCAGAAAAAGCTGCGCGTGACTGGCGCTACAAATTCTTTCAAAAAATTATGAAAAGAGAAGGGTATTCAGCTTTAGTTACGGCTCATCACTTAGATGACCAGGCAGAAACTATTATGATGCGACTTATTAGAGGTAGTCGTTTAAGGCATTTATCGGGTATAAAAAGCGTTCAATCATTTGGAACTGGACAACTTATAAGACCTTTTTTATCTTTTTCAAAAACTGACTTGCCAAAAATTTTTCACTTTGAAGATACTTCAAACGAGAAAACAGATTTTTTGAGGAATCGGATTCGAAAAAACTATTTGCCTTTATTAAATCAAGAAAATCCTCAATTTGTACAAGGGCTTAACCAACTAGCGTTCGAAAACAACTTATTGTTCCAAGCCTTTACAGCTTTGACAAGCAAAATCACTGTCACTAATTTAGTAGAATTTCATAACCAACCCATCTCAGTACAGTATTTTCTCTTGCAGAATTATTTGGAAAATTTCCCAGATTTACACGTCAAAAAATCTCAGTTTAAGCAGTTGCTACATCTTATTCAAACAGCTAAGCAAGGTTATTACCCACTAAAAAGTGGTTATTATCTTTTACTGGACCAACTGTCATTTAAAATTGATAAAATCCTTCCTGAGACTGAGTTTATTGAAGTAGAAAAAGTGTTAAAATACAATAATGTTCTTCAATATAGAGATTATCGTTTTAGATTTACAGAAGAAGATAGTCAACCTCCAAACCAGATAGGTATCCCTTTATATCATTTATCCCCTATCACTCTTCGAAAACGGCAAAAAGGAGATCGTATTTCTTTTGGTCATTTCTCCAAAAAATTAAGACGTCTTTTCATAGATGGTAAATTCAGTATAGCAGATCGACAAAAGGCTATTATCGGAGAGCAGGAAGGAAAGATTATTTTTGTGCTAATAGGTGATAAAACTTATTTGAGAAAAGCTTGTAAACATGATATAATGTTGGCTAAACTGTATATTGATAAATTAGAAAAAAGGTGACAGCATGCTCGAGCAAGATATTCAAAAAATTCTTTACTCTGAAGAAGAAATTATTCAAAAAACAAAAGAACTAGGAGAACAATTAACAAAGGATTATCAAGGGAAAAATCCTTTGATGGTTGGGGTATTGAAAGGCTCAGTTCCTTTTATGGCTGAATTAATGAAACATATTGATACCCATGTTGAAATTGATTTTATGGTCGTTTCAAGTTATCATGGTGGTACCACTAGTAGTGGTGAAGTAAAGATTTTAAAAGACGTGGATACCAATGTTGAAGGTAGAGATATTATTTTTGTTGAAGATATTATCGACACTGGTCGTACCCTAAAATACTTACGTGATATGTTTAAGTATCGTAAAGCGAATACTATTAAAATTGCAACGCTTTTTGATAAGCCAGAAGGTCGCGTTGTAGATATTGAGGCAGACTATATTTGTTACGATGTGCCAAACGAGTTTATTGTAGGCTTTGGTTTGGATTATGCTGAAAATTATCGTAACCTTCCTTATGTAGGTGTCTTAAAAGAAGAAGTCTATTCAAAATAGAAAAAGGTCATTAATTACTGTATGAAAAATAATAAAAATAATGGTTTTGTTAAAAACTCCTTTATCTATATATTGATGATTATTATTGTTATCACAGGATTTCAATTTTATCTCAAAGGAACAAGTACACAAAGTCAACAGATTAGTTATTCAAAATTAATCAAACATCTTAAAGCAGGGGATATTAAATCTCTAAGTTATCAGCCTAGTGGTAGTATTATTGAGGTTAAAGGTAAATATGAGAAACCTCAAAAGGTGTCAGCTGAGCCAGGTTTATCATTTTTGGGTGGCAATGCTACGACACAGGTATCAGAGTTTTCAGCTTTAGTACTACCTAGTGATTCAATTTTAAAAGAGATGACAGCGGCTGCTGATAAAAACGGAACAGACATTACTGTCAAACAAGAAAGTTCTAGTGGTACTTGGATTACTTTCTTAATGAGTTTCTTACCGATTGTTATTTTCGCTGCTTTCATGATGATGATGATGAATCAAGGTGGCGGCGGAGCCCGTGGAGCTATGAGTTTTGGTAAAAATAAAGCAAAATCTCAAGCAAAAGGTGATGTCAAAGTAAGATTTACCGATGTTGCAGGTGCCGAGGAAGAAAAACAAGAACTTGTAGAAGTTGTTGATTTTTTGAAAAATCCTAAAAAATATAAGGCATTAGGTGCGCGTATTCCTGCTGGTGTTCTTTTAGAGGGGCCTCCAGGGACAGGTAAAACCTTACTGGCCAAAGCTGTAGCTGGTGAAGCTGGTGTACCATTCTTTAGTATTTCAGGTTCAGATTTCGTTGAAATGTTTGTTGGTGTAGGTGCTAGTCGAGTACGTTCCTTATTTGAGGATGCTAAAAAGGCTGAGCGTGCTATTATTTTTATTGACGAAATTGACGCAGTTGGCCGTCGTCGTGGTGCTGGTATGGGTGGCGGCAATGATGAGCGCGAGCAGACCTTAAACCAATTATTGATCGAGATGGATGGATTTGAAGGAAACGAAAACATTATTGTTATTGCTGCAACCAACCGTAGCGATGTTCTAGATCCAGCTTTACTAAGACCTGGACGTTTTGACCGTAAGGTTCTAGTTGGGCGTCCTGATGTTAAAGGACGTGAAGCGATTTTACGTGTTCATGCTAAAAATAAACCCCTTGCAGATGACGTTAATTTGAAAGTTGTCGCACAACAAACACCAGGTTTTGTAGGTGCAGATCTTGAGAATGTTTTGAATGAAGCTGCTCTTGTTGCTGCTCGTCGAAACAAAATTAAAATTGATGCTAGTGATATTGACGAAGCAGAAGACCGTGTGATTGCTGGACCTTCTAAAAAAGACCGTACGATTTCGAAAAGAGAACGCGAAATGGTTGCTTATCATGAAGCTGGTCATACTATCGTTGGGTTAGTGTTATCCAATGCGCGCGTGGTTCATAAAGTAACTATTGTACCTCGTGGACGAGCAGGTGGTTATATGATTGCTCTGCCTAAAGAAGATCAGATGCTTCTGTCTAAGAATGATTTGAAAGAACAGTTAGCAGGTCTAATGGGTGGTCGTGTTGCTGAAGAAATCATTTTCAATGCTCAGACAACTGGCGCATCAAATGACTTTGAACAAGCTACTCAGATGGCAAGAGCCATGGTTACAGAATACGGTATGAGTGACAAACTTGGGCCTGTTCAATATGAGGGGAATCATGCCATGATGCCGGGACAATTATCTCCCGAAAAATCATACTCGGCACAAACAGCACAGATGATTGATGATGAAGTTCGTGAGCTCTTAAATCAAGCTCGTAACCAAGCTGCTGATATCATTAATGAAAACCGTGAAATTCATAAATTAATTGCCGAAGCCCTTCTTAAATACGAAACCTTGGATGCGGCACAAATTAAATCAATTTACGAGACTGGTAAAATGCCAAATGATCCAGAAGCTGACGACAAAGAAGTGCATGCTTTGTCTTATGATGAGATTAAAGATAAAATGGCTGAGTCAGAGTCTGCTGACTAATCATGATGATATAAAAAAAGTTAAGTTTGAGACCTCTCAGCTTAACTTTTTAATTAGCGAGTAACTGCAATTAATTATGGAGATGAAATTTACAATCATTACTAACTATGATAAACTTAGTAAATATAACTCTTTACTATTATAGAAAGTGATACTATGACTATTTTTCGTAAAAAAAAGAAAGACCTCAATAAAACAGAAATGCATAGACACCTTAAGGTTACTGATTTAGTCTTCTTAGGACTAGGCTCAATGGTCGGAACAGGGATTTTTACCATTACAGGGATTGGTGCTGCCAATTATGCTGGACCTGCCTTAACGATTTCGATTATCATTTCAGCAATCGCAATTGGGATTTTAGCCTTATTTTATGCAGAATTTGCGTCACGAATTCCTTCTAATGGTGGGGCTTATAGTTATGTTTATGCAACGTTAGGTGAATTTCCAGCATGGATTGTTGGTTGGTATATTATCATGGAGTTCTTAACAGCAGTGTCTAGCGTTGCGGTTGGATGGGGAAGTTACTTAAAGGGGCTACTAGCTAATTATGGTTTGGCTTTACCAAATGCTTTAAATGGGACTTTTAATCCTAAAAATGGGACTTATATCGATCTCTTACCTGTTCTAGTCATGATTTTTGTTACCAGTATTGTGCTAATGAATTCTAAAGCGGCTTTAAGATTTAATAGTTTTTTAGTACTTTTGAAATTCTCAGCACTAGCCTTATTTATCATCGTGGGGCTCTTCTTTATTAATGGCCACAATTGGTCACAATTTGCTCCTTACGGATTAGGGCAGATTTATGGAGGAAAATCAGGTATATTTGCAGGAGCTTCTGTCATGTTCTTTGCCTTCTTAGGATTTGAATCGATCTCAATGACAGTTGACGAAGTAAAAGAACCACAAAAAACAATCCCAAAAGGAATCGTTCTATCATTGACGATTGTTACTATACTGTATGTAGTAGTTACAATAATTCTAACTGGTATTGTTCACTACACCAAATTAAATGTACCTGATGCAGTTGCTTTTGCTCTACGAAGTGTTGGTCTTTATTGGGCAGCAGACTATGTTTCAGTCGTTGCTATTTTAACCCTTATCACGGTATGTATCTCAATGACTTATGCATTAGCTAGAACTGTTTATAGCATCAGTAGAGATGGTTTATTACCAAAATCACTTTCTGTCCTTACTGAAAAGAGTAAAATTCCGAAAAATGCCACTGTCGTTGTCGGTATTCTGGCTATGATTTGTGCTGGATTGTTTCCGTTAGCAAGTTTAGCAGAATTTGTTAATATTTGTACTTTAGCCTATTTGATTATCATGTCATTTGCAATCATTAGACTTAGAAAAATCGAAGGAAAACCAAAAACTGGTGAATTTAAAACCCCTCTAGTCCCTTTCTTGCCAGCCTTAGCAATCGTCATTTGTGCTTCATTTATGAGCCAATACATGATTTTTACTTGGATTGCTTTTGCAGTTACAACTATTTTAGGGGCCTTGGTATATATTGCTTATGGTTATAAGCATTCAAAAGAAAATAAATAAAAACTATATTCAGAACGTAGATAAAGTCTATTTTTAAAAGCTGTAAATTAAAATGATTCAATGATCATGATCTCAATTAACTCTTGAAACGCTTATTTTATCGTGTTTCACGAGTTTTCTTTTGTAAGCGTCCAATAACAGGGTATCTACCGTGATTCTCAATCCTCCAGTATACTGTTAGTAAAACTCGTCTATCGGAGGATGATTTACATGTCACAGCCTATTGTTCCTTTGGAAGTTCCCCAATCTCGTCGATTTGAGAAGAAAAACAGAAATGATATCTTGCTTAACGTTCGCCTTGGAAAACTGGAACTTAGTTTATGTCAAGCACTCACTCAGGACTTGTTGGAAAGCATTTTGGATAAGGTACTGAACGATGACTATTCGGCTAAATGACCTAGGACAAGTTTATCTGGTTTGTGGAAAAACAGATATGCGACAAGGCATTGATTCCCTAGCTTATCTTGTCACATCCCAACATGAGTTAGATCCCTTTTCAGGTGCTGTTTATCTCTTATGTGGTGGACGACGAGATCGGTTCAAAGCGCTTTACTGGGATGGTCAAGGTTTCTGGTTACTTTATAAACACTTTAAAAACGGGAAACTAGCCTGGCCAAGAAATAGTGATGAGGTCAAATCCTTGACAGCTGAACAGGTGGACTGGCTTATGAAGGGATTTTCCATTAGTCCTAACATAAAAATTTCAAAAAGTCGTGATTTCTATTGAACTCATGGCTTTTCTTTCGGTATAATGTAGAAAATATCAGTAGGAAGACCATGAGTTCACAAGATAAAGTTATTGAAAGTTTAACCAAAACTATTGAAACAATGTCCAATGAGCTAGCCCTCCTGCGTGAACAAGTGGCTTATTTAACGCAAAAGATTTATGGGAAATCTTCTGAAAAAGCTATGCCTATGACCGGTCAACTCAGTCTCTTTGATCAGGACCAATTACCTGAAGAAGCGGATGACTTACCCAGTAGAAACAGAAGCCATTACTTATAGACGCAAGAAAATCAAAGGAAGACGTCAAGCTATTCTAGCTCAGTTTGAACCTGAGCTTGTTCACCACGAATTAATTGGTGACAGCTGTACTTGTCTGGATTGTCATGGAACATTGACAGAAATTGGCTCGGTGGTTCAACGTCAAGAATTAGTCTTTATCCCAGCACAATTGAAACGTATAAATCATGTGCAACACGCTTATAAGTGCCAAACGTGTAGCGATAATAGCCTCAGTGACAAAATCATCAAAGCGCCTGTTCCTAAGGCACCATTAGCTCATAGCCTAGGCTCTGCTTCCATTATTGCCCATACCATTCATCAAAAGTTCACCCTTAAAGTTCCTAACTACAGGCAGTAAGAGGATTGGAATAAGTTAGGACTGTCCATTAGTCGCAAGGAAATCGCTAACTGGCATGTCAAGCTAGCCAGTATTATTTTGAACCTCTTTATGACTTGCTTCGTGACATCTTATTAAGTCAAGAGGTCATTCATGCGGATGAAACTTCTTATAGAGTTCTTGAAAGTGACACACAGCTGGCTTATTACTGGACGTTTTTGTCTGGTAAGCATGAACAGAAAGGGATCACCCTTTACCATCATGATAAAAGGCGCAGTGGCTTAGTTGCCTAAGAGGTTCTCGGTCATTACTCAGGTTATGTGCATTGTGATATGCATTGGGCTTATCGTCAATTAGAGCATGCCAAGCTTGTTGGTTGTTGGGCACATGTGAGACGGAAGTTCTTTGAGGCCACCCCGAAGCAGGCTGATAAGACCTCTCTAGGGTGTAAAGGACTTGTTTACTGTAGTGATGGGCCGAAAAAATTGGTTGTTTTCTCAAAGTTTTGAAGAAGCCAAAGTGACAGCTATCGTCATGAGTTTGCTTGAAACGGCTAAGCGACATGGACTGAACTCGGAAAAATATATGAGTTACCTTCTAGACCACCTTCCTAATGAAGAAACTCTCGCAAAAAGAGAAGTGCTAGAAGCTTATTTGCCATGGGCTAAAGAAGTACAAACAAATTGTCAATAATCAAAACCTCCAGAGTCAATTGGAAATTTTGGAGGTTGTCAATATACCCTGTTATTGGACGGTTACGATTCAATAGTGGCACATTAGCTAGCTCATATTTCATAAGAAGATTTTCAAGAATGAAATGGAGAAATTAGAAGGCTTTAACATAGATTTATTAAGATGATAAGCAACTCCAACAGAACTGTAAAAAAGTATTGACAGGTAGGTATGAAATATCGTATACTAATAAAGCTGTCAGCGATGAATCTGCAAGGGAGTCAGTTGAAAAAACTTTAAAAAAAGGGTTGACAAACGGTCAGGAAGTTGATAGAATAAAATAGTTGTCTCGAAAGAGATGCAAGACCTTTGAGAACTGAATAAGACGAACCAAACGTGAGGGTGATATGGAGACATATTACCCGTCAAAGAAACGAGAAATAAATCTGTCAGCGACAGAAAGACGAGACAGAACAAACAGAAATTAAAGAGAGTTTGATCCTGGCTCAGGACGAACGCTGGCGGCGTGCCTAATACATGCAAGTAGAACGCTGAGGACAGGTGCTTGCACTAGTCTAAGGAGTTGCGAACGGGTGAGTAACGCGTAGGTAACCTACCTGATAGCGGGGGATAACTATTGGAAACGATAGCTAATACCGCATAAAAGTGCTTAACACATGTTAAGAACTTAAAAGGGGCAACTGCTCCACTATGAGATGGACCTGCGTTGTATTAGCTAGTTGGTGAGGTAAAGGCTCACCAAGGCGACGATACATAGCCGACCTGAGAGGGTGATCGGCCACACTGGGACTGAGACACGGCCCAGACTCCTACGGGAGGCAGCAGTAGGGAATCTTCGGCAATGGGGGGAACCCTGACCGAGCAACGCCGCGTGAGTGAAGAAGGTTTTCGGATCGTAAAGCTCTGTTGTTAGAGAAGAACGGTAATGGGAGTGGAAAACCCATTATGTGACGGTAACTAACCAGAAAGGGACGGCTAACTACGTGCCAGCAGCCGCGGTAATACGTAGGTCCCGAGCGTTGTCCGGATTTATTGGGCGTAAAGCGAGCGCAGGCGGTTCTTTAAGTCTGAAGTTAAAGGCATTGGCTCAACCAATGTATGCTTTGGAAACTGGAGAACTTGAGTGCAGAAGGGGAGAGTGGAATTCCATGTGTAGCGGTGAAATGCGTAGATATATGGAGGAACACCGGTGGCGAAAGCGGCTCTCTGGTCTGTAACTGACGCTGAGGCTCGAAAGCGTGGGGAGCAAACAGGATTAGATACCCTGGTAGTCCACGCCGTAAACGATGAGTGCTAGGTGTTAGGCCCTTTCCGGGGCTTAGTGCCGGAGCTAACGCATTAAGCACTCCGCCTGGGGAGTACGACCGCAAGGTTGAAACTCAAAGGAATTGACGGGGGCCCGCACAAGCGGTGGAGCATGTGGTTTAATTCGAAGCAACGCGAAGAACCTTACCAGGTCTTGACATCCCGATGCCCGCTCTAGAGATAGAGTTTTACTTCGGTACATCGGTGACAGGTGGTGCATGGTTGTCGTCAGCTCGTGTCGTGAGATGTTGGGTTAAGTCCCGCAACGAGCGCAACCCCTATTGTTAGTTGCCATCATTAAGTTGGGCACTCTAGCGAGACTGCCGGTAATAAACCGGAGGAAGGTGGGGATGACGTCAAATCATCATGCCCCTTATGACCTGGGCTACACACGTGCTACAATGGTTGGTACAACGAGTCGCAAGCCGGTGACGGCAAGCTAATCTCTGAAAGCCAATCTCAGTTCGGATTGTAGGCTGCAACTCGCCTACATGAAGTCGGAATCGCTAGTAATCGCGGATCAGCACGCCGCGGTGAATACGTTCCCGGGCCTTGTACACACCGCCCGTCACACCACGAGAGTTTGTAACACCCGAAGTCGGTGAGGTAACCTATTAGGAGCCAGCCGCCTAAGGTGGGATAGATGATTGGGGTGAAGTCGTAACAAGGTAGCCGTATCGGAAGGTGCGGCTGGATCACCTCCTTTCTAAGGAAAAGGAACACGTTAGGGACGTCTTATTTAGTTTTGAGAGGTCTTGTGGGGCCTTAGCTCAGCTGGGAGAGCGCCTGCTTTGCACGCAGGAGGTCAGCGGTTCGATCCCGCTAGGCTCCATTAGGATAGAGATATCCTAAAAACTGTCCATTGAAAATTGAATATCTATATCAAATTCCACGATCAAGAAATTGATTGTAAGAATAGTAACAAGAAATAAACCGAAAACGCTGTAAGTATTAAAGAGTTTTTTCTAGTTAAGATATACTAGTAAAAGATAAGGTTAAGTTAATAAGGGCGCACGGTGGATGCCTTGGCACTAGAAGCCGAAGAAGGACGTGACAAACGACGAAATGCTTTGGGGAGCTGTAAGTAAGCGCTGATCCAGAGATGTCCGAATGGGGGAACCCACTAACTAATGGTTAGTATCCATAACTGTTAAGGTTATGAGAAGGAAGACGCAGTGAACTGAAACATCTAAGTAGCTGCAGGAAGAGAAAGCAAAAGCGATTGCCTGAGTAGCGGCGAGCGAAACGGCAGGAGGGCAAACCGAGAAGTTTACTTTTCGGGGTTGTAGGACTGCGACGTGGGACTTTAAAAGGATAGAAGAATTACCTGGGAAGGTAAGCCAAAGAGAGTAAAAGCCTCGTATTTAAAATTTTTTTGAGCCCTAGCAGAATCCTGAGTACGGCGAGACACGCGAAATCTCGTCGGAATCTGGGAGGACCATCTCCCAACCCTAAATACTCTCTAGTGACCGATAGTGAACCAGTACCGTGAGGGAAAGGTGAAAAGCACCCCGGGAGGGGAGTGAAATAGAACCTGAAACCGTGTGCCTACAACAAGTTCGAGCCCGTTAATGGGTGAGAGCGTGCCTTTTGTAGAATGAACCGGCGAGTTACGATATGATGCGAGGTTAAGTTGAAGAGACGGAGCCGCAGGGAAACCGAGTCTTAATAGGGCGACTTAGTATCATGTTGTAGACCCGAAACCATGTGACCTACCCATGAGCAGGTTGAAGGTGCGGTAAGACGCACTGGAGGACCGAACCAGGGCACGTTGAAAAGTGCTTGGATGACTTGTGGGTAGCGGAGAAATTCCAAACGAACTTGGAGATAGCTGGTTCTCTCCGAAATAGCTTTAGG